>CAZVPJ010000043.1:0-11973 GCA_964629035.1 uncultured Thiotrichales bacterium
ATTCTTAGCGAAATCGAAGCACGTCAAATGCCTGCAGAATTAGCTATTTTACCTATCGTTGAAAGCGGTTATTTACCAAGAGCACGATCCCGAGCAAGAGCGGAAGGATTGTGGCAGATCATGCCATTTACAGCGAGTGACTTAGGCTTAAAACGTTCAGCTGGTTATGACGGTCGTCATGATGTACATGCATCAACCTCAGCTGCACTCGATTATCTGGCGCAAATGCACAATATGTTTAATGGCGATTGGTTACTAGCACTTGCTGCATATAATGCGGGGCCACAACGAGTAAAACGTGCTTTAAGAAAAGTTAGTATGAATGAAGATGGAACCTATGAGAAAAATACGTATTGGGATTTACAGTTGCCACGCGAAACACTCAACTATGTCCCTAGAATTTTAGCGTTATGCTCTATTATTAACGATAGAAATATTAATCATGTGCCACTTCATCCTATAGCCAATAAACCTTACTTAGCATCCATCCAACTTACTAAGCGCATCTCTCCTGCTAAATTAATACAAACCACTGCCATTAACGAAGCAGAGATTAAATTATTAAATCCGGCCATTAAGCACTTAACCACACCTGTGCCTGCTGGATATAATTTATTAGTTCCCAAACATCATGCAAAGTTTTTAGCGCTTGCCATTGATAACATGGAAGAAGCTCCTCAACCTAAGTGGGCAAAACATAGAATCAGCAGAGGAGAATCGCTTGGCGGTATCGCTCAACGATATGGAGTCACAGTTAATGCATTACGCGAATCAAACAATCTACGTAATAATAAAATTATTGCAGGACGTACTTTGACGGTCCCTCTTCGAGCAACAACAAATTATGAGTTTGCCAATAAAAAAACTAAAACACCTATCGCTGCACCAAATAACTATAATGACGTATCAACCTCACCCTACATGTATGTCGTAGCCATGGGAGATAGTTTTTGGAAAATCGCGAATCGCAATAACACCACTGTAAAAAGATTATTTGAAATAAACGGCCGCAGTGCAGACCAACCCCTTCTGCCAGGTGAGACCATCCTCGTAGACTAAGAGAACTAGCAGACTTGGGATTCTTCATCCCAGCCCACACATAAATCACCTTATTGCCTTAAAATTCCAAGGCAGATCACATAATTCACTGATTTTAATGACTTACGTCTCTAAAAAGGGAGTATTCGTCGTACGCTAGAGTGCCGCATATAGTCGCGTCAGGGGGCTCTGTAGTATGCTCCAAAGCATTACATTACTAATATTGTTGCCATGGAAATCAAGGCTTTAATGTGCTTTGCGGAACAAGAAACAACGGTTTAACACAACACTGATTAGCTTGTGCTACTCGACTATTAATCTTCGAATATTCACAAGTGAACACGAGACAAATGGATGTGTGCATGAGTCTAGCTAGACTTACTTAAGCATCAACACATACTATGCTTAGAGAAAATAAAACTAATACTAAGTGGTTTGCATTAAGCCTATTAGTTTCTGTTGTTTTGGTTGCGTTACTGTGGGCCATGCAACCCTCCATACTGGTTACGCAAATTACGGTGATAACACTAATTTCATTAGTTTCTCTCACCTGGGCATTTATGGTGCCACCCGGCAGCAACACCCATGAAGTAAAGCAAGAAGTAAAACAAATAGAGGCCGCTAAGCAATTCGAAGCGCCAAACCAACACCGCAATGCGGGCTTGAAACATCAAGGGTTAGGAGAATTAAGTACTGCGCTCGAAAAATTTAAACTATGTCCGCACAATCATGATACCGCAAATCTCATATACAACTTAGCCATTGATTTTCAAATTAAAGGTGAACCAGAAAATGCCAAGCATGCATTCGAGTTCATCGCTAGCTTTGAACCTAACTTCAAAGATATCCAAGATCGAGTAGCTTCTTTTAGTTGTGAGTCTGTTAATCAAGAATTTGCTTCTACCCAAATACAAAGTAGTCAAACCATCGCTAAAGATGAGCTGAAAACCTCATCCGTACCATTAGCAAAAGAACCTTTGACGGAGCACTTTCCCGATGAGCGTTCTGAACAGCTCATAAGCAAACCTTCGACCATCATCGAACGAGCCGTCGCGTCAGGAAAGACCATTATTTTGGCGCCTGATGCTGAACCAGAAGAAGAGATTATTTTTGGAGAAGAACTAAGCGACTATCCAATGCTCTATGGTAGCCGTTACAAAATCAAAGACATACTTGGACAAGGCACTACTGGAGCTGTTTTCAAAGGTAAGGATATCGTCACCGATAAGATTGTAGCCATAAAAGTGCTCAATTTATCATCAGAGCTTGAAGCCAATCAGCTGGCAGAATATAAATTTCGTTTTCATAGAGAAATTGAGACAGCGGGCAATCTTCATCATCCAAATATTGTTAAAATCCTAGATAGTGGTGAAACAGACGGCTGTGCCTATATTGCGATGGAATATGTAGATGGCATTAACTTGCGAAGTTATGCGCGTGCAGATCGCCTTTTACACCCTAAAACAGTGTTAAAAATAATCGCACAATGTGCTGATGCACTCGCGTACTCACATAAACAGGATCTTATCCACAGAGATATAAAACCTGCGAATATCATCTATAACCAAGGCGATGATTACGTTAAGCTTACAGACTTTGGTATTGCGAGAATCCCAGATTCTACAAGAACTCGCGCTGGATCAATTTTAGGCACCCCTTTATATATGTCACCAGAACAACTTGCAGGCGAAAGATTAGATGCACGTTCAGACCTATATTCATTGGGCGTAACCCTATACCATCTGTTAACCGGCTCACCGCCATTTAGACCAAAAACGATGGCCGAACTAATGCGCTCTATCACACAAGAACAACATAAAGATATCTCAGAGATTAATCCAAGCACCCCCTCATGCATAGCCTGGACGGTAAACAAAGCACTCGAAAAGGAACCAGACAAACGCTTCCAGTCTGCAGCAAGCATGGCCAACAAACTCCGCGAATGCGAAATGATGCTAGATAGTTTATGAACCTCAAAGGCATACTAGACATCGCAGGCCGTTCTAATGTGGGACTTGTGCGCACCAACAATGAAGACAAGATTGGTGAAGATCAGGAAATTGGCTTGGTGGTTCTTGCGGACGGTATGGGTGGTTATAAGAGTGGCGAAGTCGCTAGTGAAGTCGCGGTAAATACTATCCTTGAAGAACTACGTTCATTTATTCCCGATCTAGTCCCTGGAGAAATTGATGAAAAAACGGGTTACACAAGAGAAAGTTTAGCTGCAAGAAACTCTGTCGTTAAAGCCAATGAAGCCATTTTTTCCATGAGCAGTAACGAGGTTCAATATCGTGGCATGGGAACAACACTCGTCATGGGTATTTTTTATGATAATCAAATCACCATTGCGCATGTTGGTGATTCAAGAATGTATCGCTATCGTGATGGCAAGCTTCAGCAAATCACTGTTGATCATACTCTACTGCAAGAACTTGTAGATCGTGGCTTCTATACACAAGAAGAAGCAAATACCTCTTTAAATAAAAACTTAGTTACACGTGCTTTAGGAATAGAAGGCAGCATTGCAGTCGACATAAAAGAAGACCTCGCAATGCCTGGCGACATCTATCTTCTTTGCTCCGATGGTCTGACAGATATGGTCGATGATCAGGAAATTCATGCAACCGTAACTGCGTTTAGAGACAATCTAGATGAGCTAGCAGATAAACTTATTGCCATAGCAAATGACAATGGTGGTCGAGACAATGTATCTGTTTTATTAGCACAACCAAATAAAGAATTCCCTGGCAAAAAGAATTGGAAGTCAAAATTCGGCAAGTTATTATCAAAATAGAATGTGAATTATGAGTACTGCAAAATTAATTATCAGCCTGGATGAAAAAGTAGTTGACGAAGTTCCTATCGAGAAGGAAACCATCACTATTGGGCGCCGCACTGACAATGATCTTTGTTTAGATAACTTGGCAATAAGCGGCTATCATTCACAAATCAACTTCGTGCTTGATGATTGCTTTCTAGAAGACCTGAATAGCACCAACGGCACCTTTGTTAATTCAAAAATTGTTAAAAAACATGCGCTTAAAGATGGCGATATAATCGATATTGGCAACCATCGTATTAAATATGTAAATCATTTAGCATCGAGCTCGGCAAATAGTGAGTTTGAAAAAACATTAATCTTAACTGCCACTTCTGAGAGAAAAAATGCATCAGAAGAAGAACAAGATATTCAATCCTTAGAAGATCAAATAAACGAGCTCGAAGACGAGATTTGTGAAGCAGCAGAAACAAGTGACAAAGATGATGACGTTATCCAAAAAGATCATTCAGAGATTGATAACGAAATTAGAAATGAAATTATTGATCATCAAGATAATGAAGATGCACCTCAAAGCAAGCTCGAACAAGAAAGTTCTAAAAGCGCTGATGCACTATCTGCTTCCAATGAAGAAGATATCCAAATTAACTCCCAACCTCCATCATCCAACATCGGCCGCATTCAAATATTGAATGGTAAAAATAGTGGCAAAGAAATCGCTCTGGACAAATCGTTAACCACGGTTGGCAAGCCTGATGTCGCAGTAGTAGGCATTACCAAGCGCAATGCTGGCTATTTTATCATGCATATTGATGGTAACTCAGACACTCCATCCAAACTAAATGGGGAGGTGATTGCTGCAAAGGCTGAGCCTATCGAAGACCATGACATTATTGATGTCGCAGGTATAAAGCTAGAATTCTTCGTAGAGTAAAACTCTTCAAGCAACAATTTCACGCTCGGGTGGTATCAGTTTAGGTACTGCAGCCAGTAATTTCTTGGTATATTCATGTTGAGGAGCCGTTAGCACTTGCTCCACCTCCCCCTCTTCTACAATTTTACCTTGGTACATAACGGCTACGCGATCTGCAAAATAGGCGACAACAGACATATTGTGAGTAATGAACAAATAACTAATCCCCAACCGAGCTTGTAACTCATTTAGCAAATCTAGTATTTGTGCTTGCACGGAGACATCTAAAGCACTGGTTGGCTCGTCACAAATAATGACCTTCGGATTCACCGCTAGGGCTCTAGCAATACAAATACGCTGACGCTGGCCACCTGAAAATTCATGTGGGTATCTTAAATGTGCATCTTGAGACAAACCAACTTGTTCTAACAATTCCAGCACACGTGCTTTTCGTGCATCGGTATCTTTCAAAACATTAAGCGCTTTCATACCTTCTTCTATAATTTCACCTACCAACATCCTTGGGTTCATAGAAGAATAAGGGTCTTGAAACACTATTTGGAGATTGGTTCGTTGCTCTAACAGTTGTTGCTTATCAATCTCATGAATCGGCAAACCCAGATACGACACTTCTCCAGACGTAGGCTGAACCAAGCGTAAAATACCTTTGCCAACAGTGGTCTTGCCACTTCCTGACTCCCCTACTAATGCCACCGTTTTACCCGGTGGTATTTCTAGCGAAACGCCATCAACCGCTTTCACATGACCTACCGTGCGCTTAAATATTCCTTTTTTAATTGGGAAATGCACTTTCAAGTCACTTACACGCAAAGTGTCTTGTTCCGTTACCTTTTGATCAACAACTTTTTCAACTTGATTCTTAGCTAACAATGGTTGACCGCGCTTATTCATTGCAGGTAATGCGGCAAATAAATCCCAACTATAATCATGCTGAGGGTTAGAGAAAAACACTTCATTACTGGACTGCTCTACAATCTTACCTTGTTTCATCACGGCAACATGATCAGCAACTTGTTTTACGACTCCCAAATCATGAGTAATAAACAAAATGGCCATTTTAAATTTCTGTTGTAGCTCATTAATTAAATCTAAAACACGTGCCTGGATCGTTACATCTAAAGCAGTCGTAGGCTCATCTGCAATTAACAACTTTGGCTCGCAAGCCAATGCTATGGCAATCATCACCCGCTGTTTCATTCCCCCAGAAAGCTCATGTGCATAGGTGTCTATGGTGTGTGCTGGGTTCTTAATATTAACGGCATCCAATAAATCCAGTGCACGCTGCCTGGCTTGCGCCTTACTCATGCCTTTATGACGAACCAGAACCTCGGCAATTTGCTTGCCTACTTTGGTTACAGGATTAAGTGACGTCATGGGTTCCTGAAAGATCATCGAAATACCACTTCCACGTATATTGCGCATATCACGCTCAGGAAGTGATAATAAATCCTGGCTCCCAAAGAATACCGAACCATTGGTAACCCGCGCTGCTTCTGGAAGCAAACGGATGGTAGACAAAGCGGTTATGGACTTACCACTTCCCGACTCACCCACCAATGCAAAGGTTTCACCTTCTTTGACCTCAAAACTTACATCATTCACCACCGTAGTATGGCGAGCACCTGTTTCAAAAACAGTAGTAAGATTCTCAATACGTAACAACGTAGAAGATGCTTTTTGATCACTCAAACTAGAAATATTATCAGACATATTCTGTTAACTATTATGACTTAGCAATTCTTGGATCAAGTGCATCACGCACCACATCTGCAAATAAATTGGCAAACAGCACCATGGTAAACATGAAGAACAGTGAAGCTGCTAGCGACCACCACACTACAGGCTCACGTGCCATTTCAAGTCGTGCACTATTAATCATATTGCCCCAACTATTCATAGTGGGGTCTACACCAATATTGATATAAGACAACACAGCTTCAGCTAACACTAATCCGCTAAAATCAAGCACAATGGTAATCAAAACAATATGCATCATATTCGGAAGAATATGGCGGAAAATAGTTTGTGTTGGACCTACTCCAAATGCAGAAGCCGCTTGCACAAAATCTACTTCACGTAACTTAAGTGTTTCCGCACGCAATAATCGGCATAAGCCTGTCCAACTGGTAAGGCCTAAGATCAAGCACAAGAACAACAATCGTAAATCTGCACGTTGGGTAAGACTTGCAAACTCTTCAGCATGCTTACCCATATACACATTTAGCATTAGTACTGCCGCTGCTATGAGGAGAACACCAGGAATTGAATTTAAAGTGGTGTACAAATACTGAATGACATCATCAATCCAACCGCGAAAATAACCTGCCATTATTCCCAAAGTAATCGCAAACGGTAGCATTAACAGCGTTGTTAAAGTTCCAATGACGACACCTGTTCGTATGCTCTTTAATGCCTGGTATAAAACATCCTCGCCAACTTTGTCTGTGCCCAACACATGGTATTTTGTAGCCCATTCAGCTCCCACTAATATCACTGCCAATAAGACTGCCAACGTTGTTGCAAAGGTTCTCCAGGGAATTTCTGATGCCCCACTCACTATGTTTTTAATGACAGCAAAAAATGGTTTCTTTGCACGAAAAGAAAGCATTGCACATACCAATACCATTAACACCAACCAAACCACAAATGCTTTAATAACACCCGTAACGGCTAAACTAACGATATCAGCATTTTTTTCCAGTTCCGGGTTCTCTAGGTGCGACCCACCCCATGATAATCGTGGATACTCACGAATTTTTGAGCCGTCATCAAGTTGCACAGTTTCTTTTGCAAACAAGTAAGCAGCAAAAGGTGCTGAATAGGTTTTTTCTGTGCTATTTCGAATATCTGCAACGATTAGATCAAATACACTTTGTATTTCTCCACTGTATTGAACTTCACTACTTGATTCAGAATCACCTGTTGAATGATTTTCAACTTTAGGATGGAAATGCATTGAATCTAGAATACCAATACTGATGTATACCATCAGCACCATCATGGAAATTACACCTGCTTTGCTGCGCACAACCTGTCTCCAGGGTTTACGTAAGTGAGGTTTACGCATGGCATATAAAAAGAAAGCAGTAATTAGAAATACTAATAGAAAAATTAGTATATCCGTTATTAGAAATACCGGCTTGCCAAACATATCTTAGTTAAGCTCCAGCATCAGTTCAGTCTTACTCTAGGGTCAACGATAGTGTATGAAATATCAGTTAAGAGTAAACCAATAATGTATAAAACGGCACCCAAGAAAACCATCGAGCGCACAATTGAAAAATCTTGCCGATTAATTGCATCAATTGTATAACTGCCCAAGCCTGGAATACCAAAAAAGGATTCCGTAATCAGGCTTCCCATAAACAGTAATGGAAGAATAACCACCACACCTGTGAGAATTGGAATCATTGCATTACGCAAAACATGTTTGAATAATACCATTTGCTCTGAAATCCCTTTGGCCCGCGCAGTGCGCACATAATCTTTATTAATTTCTTCAAGAAATATAGTTCGATACCAGCGAGTGCTTGAACCTATGCCACCAATAATACCAATCAATACTGGTAAAATTAAAAATTTAATACCAAACACACCATCTTCAAAACCTGAAATAGGTACGACACGCAGAATTTTACCCATCACAAATTGTCCACCAATAATATAAAACAAACTGGAAATGGACATGAGTGCCACACAAATCACAACGGCCCAATAATCGATGTAGGTGCCACGAAAAAAGGCAATTAATAATGCCAGCGATATCGTCACTAGCAAACCTACAATTAATTGTGGCACAGCAATCGCTAAACTTGGCCACATTCGTTGACTAATATCAAAACTAATATCACGACCACTATCAGAGCGACCGAAATCAAAAACAAACAAACGCACTGACTTACTATAAAAAATGGTTTCTGTTAATTTTGCAGTGCCATCCTCTTCTGCATTGTAAAAAAGAGGCTGGTGATAACCTCGTTCCGTTTTCCAATCCTGTATCTGCTCTTCCGTTACATGCTTTTGACCCAAAAACATACGCGCCATGTCATCAGGTGAATTCACAACAAAAAACAACAAGAACGTTAAAATATTTACCCCAATAAGAATAGGAATGGCGTATAAGATGCGGCGAACAATATACGAAATCATTTCAAAGCGCTCCGCTCACGTTTTCTAAATGCTACAACCGCAGGTATTAAGGAAGCCATTAAAAACAATCCAATCAATATCAATGGCCAATAATTAGGTTTGTTCCATGCTTCTCGTTTCGCTTGTCGATCTTCACTCACTACGCGTCTATATTTTAATAAATTGTTTGCCATTAAATTAGGTTTTACGTTTCTATACCAGTCATGAAACAGAGAAAATGCTTTAGGATGAAAGCCCCAAAGCCATGGCGCATCTTGCTGAGCTATTTTTGTCATTTCTTTAATGGTTGCTAAACGTTCTGGTCCGTTTTGAATATTTTTCATTTTCTCAAAAAGTCGATCAAATTCCGGATTAGAATAATTAGCTGCATTTTCACCATGGTGCTTCACTTTTGCATTGGGTCCATATAGGAGAAAAAAGAAATTTTCAGGGTCTGGGTAATCCGCATTCCAACCCCATTGAAATATCTGACTTGTACCATTACGCATTTTTTCCTGAAATCGATTGTAATCCGTCGCACGTATAACTAACTGAATACCTAGTTTTTGATACTGTTTACGCATCCAATTTAATTGTGCTTTTGCGTCAGGGCCTGCAGAGGGAGTATCAAAATTTAATATCAAAGGTTTTTTTGTTTTAGGATCGATCCCACCTGGATAACCCGCTTGCTTCATTAATTCCAAAGCTACTTCAATATCTTTTCTTTTTGGCTCACCAAACTTCCAATCATATACATATGGATTAACGCCTGCTTCACCTTGAATATTTCCAAATATACCAGGTGGAACAGGGCCCTGTGCTGCAAGCCCGCGACCATTAGCAAAAATTGAAATATACTCCTCATAATCCACCGCAATAGATATTGCTCGGCGTAATAGTCTTGACTGTTCTGAATCACCTCCAACTACCGGATCAGTCATATTAAAACCCATATACAGTATAGAAGTTGTCACTGCAGTTGCCAGTTGAATACCCTTTTCTTTCATTAAATCCGTTAACTGAAAGTCACCGCCCGAACCAAATTGAATCGCCTGGTCAAAACTATCCGATGACACACTAGAGGCATCGTAATAACCTTGTAAAAACTTGCTCCAGTAGGGAATTGTTTCTTTTTCTAAACTGTAAACAGCTTTATCAATTAAAGGCAGTCGTTTGCCGGCATCTTTAAGCAAACCATTGTTGCGATCTTCAGGCTCACCCTCCGATGGATAACGCTCGCCATGAAAGTTAGGATTTTTTTCCATGACCATACGCAGATTAGGATTATTTTCTGTCAACATGAATGGACCGGTGCCCACTGGGTACCAATTGAGTGAAATATTGCGCTCTTCCATACCTTCTTGGGCATAAAACTTTTCAGCCTCCCAAGGCATAGGCGCAAAGAACGGCATCGCCATCCAATACACTAATTGAGGATACTTGCCATGAATACGAATACGATACGTATAGCGATCCACAACCTTAACACCCTCAAGCTTGATATCACGCAGGTCATGCCAGCCTTCATTTGGGTTAGGATAAACTTCGCTGGCCTTCTTACGAAACTCTTCAAAACCAACAATGTAATCACGCATGACCCCTGCAATGGGAGAATGAAGGTAAGGACTGGCAACTCTTTTTATTTGGTAAACATAATCTTCAGCGGTTAGCTCCCTTGAACCCATTGCTTCGAAGTCACTTAATATGTGAATCCCTTCCAAATCCTTCTCAGTTAAATTTAAATTAATTAATGTACCATCTTCATTTGTTGCAAAAGAAGGATGTGGTTGAAACTGAATTCCTTTATTAATTTTGATTGTATATTCTGAGTACTTAATGCTATCTACGGCATTTTCATCAACCAATACTCCATTCTCACCAAAATAACGCACCACAGGTAATTGACTCGCCGTAAGAGGGACTAGCGTATAAGGACGTAACAAATAATGATATTGCAGAGGCGGTTCATATATTTGCGCAATGAATTGATATTCGTTAGAACTATAGGAGCTAACCGGATCTAGGCGCTTGGGTCGTTCGCTAAATGAAGAATAAATGACATTCTCAGAATGACCGCTTCCATCCCCCTGACTATCACTAGGATAAGGATTATTCCAGGCACCATCTGAACATGCGCCCACTATAAACGTCATGATGGCGGAGATTAGAATTACGGAACGACTGTTCACTCGATGAGTTTATGATAATCTAACAAAGAAAGATTATTCTTCCCTTAAACATATTATTAAATGAAATATTATAGACTGTTTAGGCGTAAATGTAGTTCAGTCTTCAAAATCAAGCAGTATAACTTTTAACCTCTTTAAAATTATTATACGGAATAAAAAATGGGATTTTTAGCAGGAAAACGCGCATTAGTGGTCGGTATTGCAAGCAACCGCTCCATAGCCTGGGGTATAGCAGAAGCAATGAAACGAGAAGGCGCCGAACTGGCCTTTACCTATCAAAATGAAAAACTCAAGGGCCGTGTTGAAAAATTCGCAGCTGAATGTGGTGCAGAAATAATATTGCCATGTGACTTAGGGGATGACGCAGAAATTACTGGCCTTTTCGCCGAACTTGGCAAGCAATGGGACAGTTTAGATATTCTGGTTCATTCGGCCGCTTTCGCCCCGAAAGAAGAGCTAGCAGGTGATTTTGTAGATCTCACCACCCGTGAAGGCTCAAAAATTGCGCATGATATCAGTAGCTACAGCCTAACCGCCTTAGCCAAAGCCGCCCGGCCACTTATGAAAGGCACCAATGGCGCGATTGTCTCATTAACGTATATGGGTTCAGTACGTGCAATGCCAAATTACAATGTTATGGGTCTTGCGAAAGCGAGTCTCGAAGCCAATATTCGTTATATGGCTTATGCCTTAGGTCCAGATGGGATTCGTGTAAACGGCATTTCAGCCGGGCCAATCCGTACCCTTGCCGCTGCGGGCATTGGCGATTTCAGAAAAATGCTCGATCACGTAGAAGAAAATGCGCCGCTACGTAAAAACGTCACCATTCAAGAAGTCGGTAACACCGCTGCATTCTTATGCTCAGATTTAGCCAGTGGAATTACCGGAGAAATTACTTACGTGGA
>CAZVPJ010000044.1:0-11867 GCA_964629035.1 uncultured Thiotrichales bacterium
ACCGGTATATCCATGGCTGGAGCATATCGTATGCAAGGTGGTATGCGAAAAATCACATATGCTTTGGGTCAAGCAGTACCATCAAAATCAATTTTAACTAACGCTGTGGTAACTGAGCTTGAATATAATCAAGATAAAGTGAACTGCACTGTTTCGATAAATGGTAACTCAGTTGTAATCAACAGTAATTATGTTGTGATGGCTTTACCACCTCGAGTCGCATTATCATCCATTTCATTCGAACCTCAATTAACCCAAAAGCGAAGAGATGAGCTTAATGCTGTGGCAACTTGGATGGCGGGTCATGCAAAATTTGTAGCGCTTTATAGCGAGTCTTTCTGGCAAAATGCAGGTTTTTCCGGTGATGTGATTAGTCATCGTGGACCTTTGCAAGAAATACATGATGCTACTTCAAAGGATGGAGAAATGAATGCATTGTTTGGATTTGTAGGTGTGCAAGCGCAATATCGAAAAAAAAGAAAAGAGGAGATAAGTGAGCTAGCTGTCGCCCAGTTGACAAGATTATTTGGTGTGCCAGCCTCACAGCCTATAGAAGTTCATTTAAAAGATTGGGCATTCGATGTGCATACAGCTACAGAACTTGATCAAGAGATTCCAAGATTTCATCCTAATAATGATATTGTTAACTCAACTGAAAGTTTATGGGGTGAACAGCTCATATGGTCAGGATCTGAATCAGCTGATAGCAGCAATGGTTTTTTAGAAGGCGCACTTGTGGCAAGTTTAAAAACGATTTCCAATATTGAAGCTAGATCATAAATCTAGTTAAAAAGTTGTGATCTAGCTATTTCAGTTATTTGAATAACACCTGGGTGTTTTATTTTTCTTTCTGGCGATATTGCGTAATAAGTTTCTTTTAGGTTTTCTATTGTGCCTATTACACTTGAGTTATACATTTTTTCCACTTCATTAGAGATGGCAGTGGGTGAAGGAAATATGCCAACACTGGCTTCGCCAAATGCTTTGAGTAATGCACTGTCATCGAATTCAGCTAAGATATTAGGCGAAACATCTATATGTTCAAACCAATCTTCTAAATTTCGACGCAAAACGCTAGTTTTGACAGGCATGAGCATCGGAGCATTATCTAATGATTCTGGAAACTTTTTACGATACGACTTGGCTAAATTTTTCTGTGCAAAAAAAGATACTGTGCTATCACCCAGTAAGTGGTTATAAGCCTTAACATTTAGTCCGGTTGGTAGTGGGCTGTCTGATAATATAAGATCTAGTTTATGTATGGCTAAGTCTCCTAGTAGCTTTTCCAGGTTACCTTCATAGCAGACGATGCGAATGGGTTCCTCTAGCCCAAGCACTGGTTTTAATATTCTATACGCAATCAATTTAGCGATGGAGAATACAACACCTACATTAAGTTCTTGAGGCTTACCGGGTTCTTTGCTGTTCAGTCGTTGGGCAAGTTCTGATCCTAGTGAAAAGATTTCATCTGCATAGATATTGACTACTTGTCCAGTGTCTGTAAGTACTAATCCACGTCCTTGACGCTGGAACAGTGGCTCACCTACCGAATCTTCTAATAACTTTAATTGGCCACTTATTGTTTGGGGTGTGATATGTAAAAGCTGAGATGCTTTGGTAATGCTGCCTTCACGTGCCACAGTCCAGAAGTAGAGTAAATGGTTGTAATTTAGATGTCGCATGTTTACGTATTGCTGTTTAGTAATGGCTACAGAAGCAATGTTGCCATAATAAGAATATAAGGAAAAGTCGATATATTATTATATATAGTAAGGAAAAACCGATAAATAGTAGAAATCCTGAACTACATAAATGACACAAAAAATAGCTATATTAAAATCGAACTATCTGTTAAAAATTTACGAATTGTAAGGATGGTTTTCAAAGTCTATTCTGTAAACATGTTAAATAAAAAGTTATCAGGACTATGCAAATAAATATAGAAACAAATAACTATCTCCTTCCTAAGTATTTACAAGAACGTATCGAAGAAAACATACGGCACACCTATAGAGACTTGAGTCGAGATATTAATAAAATTACCTTACGCATACATCATGAATGTAAGCCAGATAGAAGTGTCGAAAGCTGTTGTGAAATACAGGTACAAACCAGAGTTTTACCATCAATCTGTGCTCGAAAAAAATCCAAAAATATATTTCCGGCAATTCATGCAGCAGCAGCTCGCGCTAAACAAAAACTTTCTAAAAAGTTGAGTAAATTCAACAAATATAAAGTAAATGAAATGCCTTGGAAGTTTTATCTAGAAAGCTGATGGTTAAATTTAGAATTCATAATACGAAATTATCAGTTTTATATAATACATTTTACTAGAAATAGTAAATTGATAATGATGAAAATAAAAAATTTATCTCAATTATGAACAACTAGTATTCATAATTGCTGGTGAAGAAGCCTATGGAAGAACTATATATAGATATGCGTGGCTTTGATTCTGAAGATGAGGGGTTAAGGCAGCAAATTGTTAAAAAATTCCACTCAACATTTGGGTTGAATCAGTATGTGGTGCAAAAAATTACAATAAAATTACTCCATGAAAAATCCGAGCATGGTGATGCATATGTGCGTTGTAGTGTTCAAGCGAATGTAATCAATCAACCTGTAGTATGTACTCAAATAAGGTCACAAAATACTATTACGGCTATAACGTTGGCAATTGAGCATGCAAATCTAAAATTGTCGCACCGAATTAATGGAAGTAAGGAAGTTCAGAAAAGGGTGCAACAAAAGAAGGATGTGCAGCACTATAGCTGAGATTTCCTTAATGTTTTATTCAAGCAACCACTGCTTAAATTTCAAAGTCTGTTTTCAGAATTTTAGGAACTTGAATATTTTTTAGTTGCACGTATTTCGGCAAACCTTCTTTATATGGAGGGTATGCTTCACCTTTTATGAGGGGTTGTAAGTATGTTCTGCAACGCTCGGTTATACCAAGACCATCTTTAGTAATATAGCTGCGAGGCATCATTTTTTCGACATTGGCTACTTTGGCTAACGTGGTGCTACCAATTTTCCACTTATAGGGTTTGTTGGAAGTTCTAACAATAGTAGGCATGACAGCAGTTTTACCTTGTAATGCAAATTGTACTGCGGCTTTGCCCATTGCATAAGCATGATCTACGTCTGACTTAGAAGCGATATGTCTGGCTGCACGTTGCAAATAATCAGCTACTGCCCAGTGATACTTATATCCATGCTCCTGTTTAATCATATCGGCAATTACGGGGGCGACTCCACCAAGCTGTTTGTGCCCAAATGCATCCGTATTACCGGAATCAGCTAGAAAAGTACCATCTGCTAAACGTGCTCCTTCGGAAACACAAATCACGCAGTAGCCATATTTTTCTACACATTCTTTAACTCGCGTAAGTACTAATTTTTTATCAAAAGGAATTTCGGGGAAAAGGATAATGTGCGGTGCATCTTCTTTTTCTAATCTAGCGAGGCCACTTGCCGCTGCAATCCAACCTGCATGCCTGCCCATGACTTCCATTACAAATACTTTGGTTGAAGTCTCTGCCATGGATTTCACATCAAACGCAGCTTCTCTTATCGATACGGCAACATACTTCGCTACAGAGCCAAATCCTGGGCAATTGTCGGTAACGGGAAGATCATTATCAACCGTCTTAGGGATGCCTATACATTGAATCGGGTAACCCATTTTCTTACTCAGTTGTGAAACTTTGAGTGAAGTGTCCTGTGAATCACCCCCACCATTGTAAAAAAAATAGCCGATATTGTGGGCTTTGAAAACTTCAATTAACCTTTCATATTGCGCGCGACTTTCTTCAACACTTTTTAATTTGTAACGGCATGAACCAAAAGCGCCCGAGGGCGTATGTTTAAGGGCAGCAATCGCACTGGCCGACTCTTTTGAAGTGTCAATTAAGTCTTCAGTAAGTGCACCGATAATTCCATTTCGGCCTGCATATACTTTGCCAATTTTATTCTTATGCTTTCGTGCAGTTTCAATAACCCCGCATGCTGTAGCATTGATGACTGCGGTAACTCCACCGGATTGTGCATAAAATGCGTTTCGTTTTTCCATGATCTAATGACTCTATAATATTATTGTTTAAGTTTAATTAAGTTAACGTAAGGTGTGCTTGCAGATCCAGGGGTTGGCTTGGATGTACCAGGCTATTCTTGGCCAGATTCTGCTAGCTCAGGCTCGTCTAAACTCATCTAGTTACCACCCATGTTTGTACGATTTACAACTATTTTTATACTATTTTAGCTAATTAGAGTAGTAGGCGTCGCCTTCATTCTCGATTAAGGTGTTCCGCTATCTAGTATATATGGAGTAGCGGACATGCGAGTAATTTTATTGGGTGGACCAGGTGCAGGTAAAGGTACACGTGCCAAGTTCATTGAAGAACTTTTTAATATCCCGCAAATATCAACAGGTGACATGTTGAGAGCGGCTGTGAAAGCAGGAACGCCCTTAGGGCTGGAGGCCAAAAAGGTGATGGAAGCAGGCGGCTTAGTGTCTGATGAAATTATTCTAGGATTAGTAAAAGACCGCATTAATCAGGATGATTGCGCAAACGGTTATATTTTTGATGGATTTCCGCGCACATTAGCTCAGGCTGAGAGCCTTAAAGCGCAGGGCGTAGATATTGATTATGTTGTCGAGATTGACGTCAGTGATGAAGAAGTGATTAAAAGAATGACAGGTCGTCGTGTGCACCCAGCTTCGGGTCGAACATATCATATCGTTTTTAATCCACCAAAAGTTGATGGAAAAGATGATGAAAGCGGTGAAGATTTAATTCAACGTGATGACGATAAAGTGGAAACGGTTAAAGAACGCTTGAAGGTTTATCACGATCAGACTGAGCCACTTATAAATTATTACACTACTTGGTCTAATAGTGGTGAGAGTGATGCACCTAAATATAGAAAGATTGGCGGTGTTGATACGGTTGAAGAAATACGTGATCAAATCAAAAACGCACTAAGTTAAAAACAATTGAAAATCCTAGTTGCCATCGCCTCCTTGTTTGCGGTGGCATGGTATTGGCAAGATTGTCTTCGTAGTCGCGAATTTGCATTGAAGAAATGCCGCAGCTTGTGTGAAGAACACAACGTGCAGTTTCTAGACCAATCTGTTCATGTTGCGCGCACCAGGTTAGGTAAAACAGTGCGCCATAATTTATTTATTCGAAGATTTTATGCATTTGAATTTAGTATCGCGGGTGCCGATCGGCATCATGGTGTGGCAGTAATATCACGTGAAAAGGTGGAATATCTCTCCTTGCTGCACCCAGACGGTGAGATCATCGAGGGCAGTTTGCCAAAATAAAAAAAGGCGCCCAATAAACAAGCTGAGTTGATTTAGACTCTGAATGTTGTGACTTTCCATTCCTCTTTATTTGCAGCAATCCGTAAGCATGAGACGCCATGCCGTTGAGTACGTGTTTCGCCTGCAGGGCCAGGGTTGAGTACCCAGGGCTCCATATCAAGATCACAAACTAAGCGATGGCTATGTCCATAGACAATGGCTTTGGCATCGGGAAAGCTAGTTCTGAGTTCCTGATGCCAAATATCATATTCAGAAAAATGTTCGTCACCATGAGTGATGGCAATGCTGCCACCTGGTAATGCTATCTCAGCAATTTGTGGGATAGCCTCTAATGTTCGATATTCAGAAGAACTCCACTGTGCTTGGTTATCATTATTGCCACAAACTGAAACTACATCTTGGCTTATCTCAAGCAGCTGTTGGATTACATCAGCTGAGCCAATGTCACCTGCATGTAAAATGAGGTCGCATGATTTGAGGTGATTAAAAACATTGGGGTTGATAAAGCTATGGGTGTCTGACAGCACACCTACGGTTATATCCATATGCTCAGAGAAGTCGTAGCTTTTCTTATTCTGGTTTTTACTCACACTATTCATAACATGCATTTAATGCATTCTATGATGACTAGGCAATATTGCTTAGCAGATATATTGTCGAAAAATTATATTTAATGCATTAACCATCCGATTTCTTGTGCGGTTTTATGGCCAATAATGCAACGTTTCAGGCTACTAGCCATGCTTGAGGTTGTTTCGCTGCTCGCAATTTTTGCAGCCATTATCTCTGCATATTTTTGTGGGTATAGTGGCGCTAAGTTTGGCTCTCCCAAACCATCTGGTATTTGAGGATTGCCATAAGCATCATATTTGTCACTTGCACCTACTGTATGTAATAACTCATGCGCAATTACGATATTGTTTTGTTTAGCTTGTTCGTCGCTTGCAAATGCATGCACAATGCCTAGCAATCCTTTTTGTATTCCTAATGAATGTTCTAATTTTTGATTAGTATTGACATCGTGGTACAAAACAAACATACGCACACGATGTTTATTTGATTTATCGTCAGGCGTATTTTGCATAGCCCACCATCGTAATTTTATACTCCAGAATGCAATGCGAAGAGGGTTGGCGTTTATGCCCGGTGGTTTTGGTGGGAGCGTGTATACCATTTTACCTAAATGGGTATTTGTTGGTGTTGAGCTAATGACATCGAATTTTTCACTTTCTCGTTTAATGAATGTGTCGATATCCGAAAAATTTTTAACGCTCAAGCTATCTATATAATGACTTACGCTATCGCTAGCATCGGCATTGATAGGAAAGATCACAACTTCAAGAGGTTTGTACCAACCCTGGGTGACCAGTTTCTGATCTTGGGTGTATAGGAGTACCGCTCCAAGAATGAAAATTAATATAAGAATTCTTAAGTTTTTAAAGGTAAAAATGCGCATTTGATTAGCATAAGATTTATACTTGATATAACAACAAATCTTAGATTATTGGCTATAAATCAAAGCCATTTGGTATGGTTTTAATCAACTCATGACGCATAAAATTAAACTTCAGTCCGGCAAATATTCATTTTATGTCGACGCGCATGAGTCTATTCTGGATGCTGCAATTCGAGCAGGTGTGCCATTAAACTATGGTTGTAGTAATGGAAATTGCGGCCTATGCAAAGCGAAAGTGGTTTCTGGTGATATAGAACCCATTCGGCTGCATGATTTTGTTATCGGTGATGCAGATAAAATTCAGGGGCATGCACTCATGTGCTCTAACTCATGCAATAGTGACGTCATCATCGATGCAGAAGTAGTAACGAGTGCAAGCGATATACCTGTGCAACAACTTCGCATTAAAGTACGTAAAATAAATTTCATTAGTAATGATTTAGCAATTATAACATTACAAGTGCCACGCTCAGTGCGTTTACGCTTTATTGCGGGTCAGTATGTGAGAGTGTTTGATGATCAGCAACGTTCGCATGAATATGCAATAGCAAGTTGCCCATGTGATGAGAAGCGCATTGAGTTCCATGTGCGAAAGCTGGAAGATGATGCATTTTCTAATATGGTATTTAATCAGCTTGGTGTAGGTGACTGGTTAAATATAGAAGGTCCATATGGCGACTTTGTAGTGGATGATACAAAAGATACCCCCATTGTGATGATTGCATTTGATACTGGTTTTGCAGCGATAAAAAGTTTACTAGAGCATGTTACTGCGCAAGATAATGAAAGACCAATATATTTGTTTTGGTTGGCTTGTGGTGTAGAAGGATTATATGCAGATAACTTATGTAGATCATGGGATGATGCATTAGATGAAATGCACTATATACCCTTGCATATGACAAGAAATGTTAACGAAATACTTGATCGTGAATACGATGGCTTGTGTATAGTGGAAGATATGTTTAGCTCATCTTTGCAGCAAGTTGATCATGTTAAGCATGCAGAGGTATTTATGGTTTCACCTGAACCCGTGTCAAAGTTAGTGCATCAATTGTTGGTTGAAAGAGGTTTTCAAGAGAACAATATTTACCATGAAGTGATACGCGGCAACCCAAATTTAAAATGTATACATAGCGCAATAGGGTGAATATTTGCAATGATTGATTGTAAATGCAGTTTTGCAATAACCTTGATAAAAGAAGATTTTTCTTGTGAACAAGCGCAAATGGTCGCGCGACGTGCAGGACCGGATGCAGCTTGTGCTTCAGAGTCGGCAAGTCAACGTTGCCAACAACTATACTCTCATTTTAAGGCGATAGGTTTGCCCGCCTTTGATGCGGAGGATGACTTGTTAAAAACACCCGCAAGTGTTTTTTCTAAAATACAATTTGGAGGTTTGCTGGGTCTCGCATCTGTACTATCAAATGCTAATCCAAACGGACCTTATGCTTCAAAAAACATGCCTGAAAACATTATAAGAATTGATAATATTCATCTATTATTAGATCAAGCGGTTGCACAGTTTGCTTCACTGAGCGAAATACCCTATCAAGAACTAGTAGCTACGATGACCACATATAAAATCAAACGTAAACGATAAACGTTTTTAGCTAGAAAAGTTATTTTTAAAAATTATGTTGCTTAGAAATGTGAGCTAGATATGTGGCCTAGATAAGTGGCTAGTTAAGTCAAAGGAAATAAGGAGTTGTTATGACATTTCAAACTATTATATCGGTTGAAGATTTAAACAAAAATCTTAACAATCAGGATTGGTATATATTTGATTGCAGATTTTTACTTAAAGATCCCGAGGGTGGATTAAAAAAATTCAATCAAGGACATATACCTGGCGCGCAGTACGCTGATATGGATAAAGACTTAGCATCACCAATGACAGCGACCAGTGGCCGTCATCCTTTGCCAAATCCTGATGCGTTAATAAATAAACTAGCAATGTGGGGAGTGGGTAATTCTTCACAAATCATTTGTTATGACGATATGTCAGGTGCTTTTGCTGCGCGAATGTGGTGGTTACTTAAATGGCTTGGACATAACAATATAGCTGTTCTAGATGGTGGTCTTGATAAATGGACCTCTGCAGGTTTAGGTGTTGATACAAACATTGAAAAAAGATCGCCTGGCACATTTAATGGCCAACCCAATAATGATATGTGGGTAGATATTGAATTTGTTCAAAAAGAACTAAGCGAAGATAAAATAACACTACTTGATGCCAGATCGAGCGAAAGATTTACAGCACAAGATTCCAAAACAGATCCGGTTGCGGGTCATGTTCCGGGCGCATTAAGTTTTCCTTTTTCAGGAAATCTAACCAAGCAAGGAGTATTTTTACCTAAGGATGAGTTACGCCAACGATTTGCTTCATCAGCAAGTAGTTCAGATAGCAAAGAGGCCATTGCAATGTGTGGTTCAGGTGTCACAGCCTGCCATAATCTGCTCGCCATGAGTGTAGCCGGATTGCCAATGCTGAGATTATTTGTTGGCTCTTGGAGTGAGTGGATTAAAGATAAAAGCCGACCCGTTGCAACCGGTAGGGCTTGAATTTCTGTTTGTCCAAGACGAGTAGAACCATCAAGTAAAATCGTTAAATAGTGTAATAAAGTACAGAAATTCAATTACTTTAACGATTTCGTCATCTCGCTAGGCCCGCCTATAGGCTATATTCTAGAGATCGTTCACAGAGCTAACTATTATTATCGTTGAATATAAGCTATCCAGTGATAACAGACGCTGGGCGCATAACAGTACCCTTAACAAGTACCTTATATAAAGGCTAATAGTATTTCTCAAGTAAGCCCAAATATGCTGGCAAGTGCTAATCCTGCCAAGCTACCCATTGATGCAGCAACGTCTATGCTGGACGTAGGATCGTTGCCGTTTGCGGTTGCGTTGTTACGTGCAAATGATGGAACGGTCGTCTTGGTCAATCATCTCATGAGCGTGATCCTGCGCTGTAGTGAAGAAAAACTCAAAGGTAAAACCATCCCCGGTTTGTATGATAACGGGCAGCAAAGAAGTGCAGCCTTCAAACTGTTAAAGAAGAGTACTTTTGTTCCTCCTAAGCAAATTCAGATTGTAAATTTTGATAATAATTCTCTTACGATTACTGCAGCATCTTCATTACTAAAGTATCAAAATCAACTTTGTATTCTCGTTGCGTTTCAAGCACCGAGTGCTGACGCCACCAATGTGAAACGTTTACGCATTGCTATAGAGCGTCACAACATGGCATTACAAGCTGCGCAAGTAGGAATTTGGAGTTGGGATTTGATGTCCAATCGCATCGCATGGGATGACACGATGCATTCTCTATTTGGAATCAAGCCTGGAGATTTTACAGGTAAGCAAAGAGAATTTTTAGAATATATGTTGCCAGAAGATCGGGAAGAGCAATTAGAAATTGGCAAAAGGTATTATCAGGAAGGTGGAAAATTTGATACCAAGTTTAGAATTTTGCGCCCAGATGGTGAAACGCGTGTGATTATTAATCGTGGTGAGGCTACAAAAAACAGTCAAGGTATCGTGATAAGTGTGGTGGGTGTCTGTTGGGATGTTACCGAAAACTTTGCACTGAGTGCGAAAATAGAGCATCAAGCATTACATGACCCGTTAACGGGCTTGTTGAATCGTTTTGAAATGCAGCAACGCTTGGATGAACTAATTCAGTCTTTGAGTCTGGATCCAACTGAAAACACATTTTGCTACTTTGACTTAGATCGGTTTAAAGTCGTAAATGACACGTGTGGTCATGAAGCCGGAGATGAGTTGCTAAGGCAAATAGCAGAGCACTTAAAACCTTATATTACTGAAAAAGATACTTTTGCACGCATGGGTGGTGATGAGTTTGCTCTAATCATGACGAATTGTTCAGGTGATGAAGCAAGAAAAGTTGCAGAAACTCTGCTGCAAGCTATACAAAATTTTCATTTTGAATGGACAGGTAAAGTATTTGATATTGATTTAAGTATGGCATTAGTACCTATATCTCCAGAAAAGAGTGTTAGTGAAATTCTGGGTACAGCCGATGTGGCACTTTCTGCTGCAAAAGATGGTGGGCGTGGCCGCATTCATGAATATCGACCACATGACTCCACCGTGATACGACGCCATGATGAAATGCACTGGGTGCTTCAACTAGAGGATGCATTACGGTCGGATCGTTTCCAGTTACATTTTCAACCAATCATGCCTTTACAAGATGATTGTGATGAAGGTTTGCACTATGAAGTATTATTGCGTGTGCTAGATGAATCAGGAGCACCCATGTCTCCTGTAGAATTACTCAATGCTGCAGAGCAATTTGATATGGCAACACGGGTAGACACTTGGGTAGTGAATGCAGTATTTGATTGGTTGTTTAAGCATCCGGAACATTTGGAGAAACTAAGTTTGTGTTCGATTAATTTATCGGGCGCATCGATTGGCGATTCAAACTTTTTGATTTTCTTGAAAGAAAAACTACAAGATACCCAAATCCCATTACAAAAAATAAGCTTTGAGGTAACTGAAAATGCTGCGATTAAAAATATTCTCAAAGCGCGTGATTTCATTGACACTATAAAAGAATTTGGTTGTAAGTTTGCGCTAGATGATTTCGGTAGCGGTCATTCTTCTTTTGCATACTTGAAAGATTTGCCCGTTGATATTTTAAAAATTGACGGCATGTTTGTGAAAGGAATTCATTTAGAACCTGTTAATTATGCGATGGTTAAAGCTATTAATGATGTCGGCCAAGTGATGAACATGAAAACAATTGCTGAATATGTCGAAAATGAAGAAATTTGTAATTCCTTAAAAGAAATTGGTGTTGATTATGGGCAGGGTTATCATTTTGGTAAGTCTGAAAACCTGGATGAGATTATTGTCGTTGATGCCACCATTGCAACCATGGCGGAAATACCCGGGTAAAGTCGCAATTTAATTTATTAGATTGTAGATTACATACTTGCCAGATAGCGAGATTCAATCCTTACTGTTTCTTAATCATTTATACTGATTCTGTTATGGTTAAATTCCGATATACAGATTAGGAATTATTTTGAAGTTTTGTAGTAGCTG
>CAZVPJ010000045.1:0-2166 GCA_964629035.1 uncultured Thiotrichales bacterium
TATTTAGAACTTTTTTATGACCTAAAATTGCGCTAGATATTTCAGCATGATTACTCTTTTTTAATTCAATATAGCCTGAGTTAGAACGAGTATTTTGGAATAATTTTTCATGTATGGTTCTTTCTCCGATAGGAAGTCTTGCACTGGATTCTTTTAATTTATGTAATGTGAAGGTCTTGCCTACTTCTTCTATTTTTAAATAACCCTTTACTGCTAAATTGAGTAATGCGGCAGTAAAGGCTTTTTTATCATGCCCCATTTCATTAATATAACGTAGTCCACCAGGAGGAAAGCCTTGAGGTGGTTCATAGTGGGGAATGATGACCCCTGATTTAGGGTCTCTGCCTACTTGCAGCCATGAGTAGAAATAAAAAATTAACAGTCCAACAAGGCCGATCAGGTGTAATGGATTATCTATGTTTGCTTGCCACCACCATTGTGCTTTTTGTGTAAAGCTTGGTTGATCGATATGGCCTTTTGGCCATGCGACCACGATGGTTAAGCCTTCTTGATTAGATAAAGAGCGGTTAGTTGTAAATACATGGCCACCTGAAAAACCGGTGTCTGTGTCATAGTATTGTCCTCTGCTACCAAAACCACCTGTAAACGCTTCTGTTTTGACTTCACTTTCATTTATAGAGTTTGGTAAATAAACACTAGCTTTAGCTTTAATAATTGGAAATTCCCATCCGTTTCCAGTTACATTCCAATACAGTTCATCATGGCTCTCAAAATAACCTAACTGTTGATTGGTTTTGTATTTGATGGTGTAGGTGTGTTCTCCTCTATGTATATGTGAACTCTTGCTACCTATATAAATACGTATTCCATTGCCAACCTTTTTGGTATGAAAAGGCTCTGCATTGCCATTCCTGAGTACATCAATTATTTCAAACCCAACACGTATTTTATTTCCAGCTTTAGCTGTATATTTGGTTGGAAAATCTCTATAAATACCTCTTTTTATTTTTTTATTCTCTGCGCGTACTGTAATTTTTTCAATTACAGTCATCGATGAATCTTCATGAACAACTATGTTGCTGTCAAATAATAAAATTTCTTCTGCTGCATATGCATTACCCGATAATATATAGATGCTAAGGATTGCAGCTAAAAAATAGGAAATAAAATTTATTGAAAATTTGTGTTTAATCATCTAGTTGAAAATACTCATGGTACTTATATCTGAATATGCGTGCCACTATCATGTCAGGAAAGGTATCTATGCGGGTATTGATAATCCGAACCGCACCATTGTAGTAGCGTCTTGAGTGTTGTATGTCATTCTCTACATTTGATATGTCTCTCTGTAGCTCAAGAAAATTCTGACTTGCTTTTAGTTCAGGGTAATTTTCAGCTACCGCAATGAGTTTATGTACTTGTGAATTTAATTCACGTTCTATGTTTTCACGTTGTGCGATCTCGTTTATTGATGCTGCTTGTGAACGTAAGGTGGTTACGGATTCTAACAAGTTGCTCTCATAATCAGCATATTGTTTGACTGCATCGATTAATTTTGGAATGAGATCATGTCTGCGTTTAAGCTGCACATCAATATCACTCCATGCTGCAAAAGACGTATTCCTGTCATGGACTAGCTTGTTATAGATTAATACACTCCATACTAACGCAATCAATATAATGAATATTAAAATTAATGATGTCATGGTAAGAAGTTAGGGTTTATGTTGCTCATACCCTAATATTATTTTTTTATAGTTTTTAATAGCCATGATTAACCCATAAATTATAAATACTATGATGAGTACGGTGCATAGAATTATTATAGTGATGCCATTCTTAGTAATAAACAGAGTCAGAAACCCTAATATGCCAGCAGCTACGACTCCGATTACAGCATAGAGCCCTAATGTAGAGATGCTAATAATAATTGCTAAGGCCTGAGGGGATAATTCGGAGAAAAACTCACCGATAAAATCAATAGCTTTGTTTATCCTCGAGTTCATTTCTGTCTGACTCATAATGTTTCGTGTTGCTTATGTAGAGAGATAGACTAGAGAGCTTTGGTCATCATTTAAAGTACTTGTAGAATTTCATTTATTGTATCGTTATTACAGTTATATACCAGTATCAAGCCGACAACTGTTGCCAGAATGCTTCTGGCATGCAGCTCTCTAAGATTCATGTTCTCGAGGTTTATGTTCT
>CAZVPJ010000045.1:2266-11270 GCA_964629035.1 uncultured Thiotrichales bacterium
TAGTCTTATGTCACACTCTGCTACATATTATAATTTTTGCTAGTCTTAAGGCAGGATTAAGGCATGGTTGTATGCCAAGGTAAACCACTAGTGAAATATGGTGTAATAATATCTGGGAGATTCAGTAACTGTTTGTTTACCATGGGCTCGCTTGGCTAGTACTGGCAAAGAGGTGCTGAGACTCATTTTTTTGAGCATTTTACACACGTAAACCTGGCAGTATGTTTATTTATATATGTTATGTTTTTAAATTCTTAAGCTCAGCATGCTTTCTCGCAATAGGGAAAGGTAGGGAATGGTATAGTACTACTATTGCCAAGGCTTTGTAGTTTAGCTTTCAAGTCTTAACAAGAGGTATATAATTAATTCATGCATGACAGAAGTATTGTCTATTGCACCTTAATTTAATTATATCTACTAACTCTGTAAGGAATGCTTTAAGCGTTTATGCATCCAGTTTTAATTTATTCCATATTATTTATTATTTCTACCACGAGTCTTTTGTTTGTGTTTGAAAAATATGAGTATCAGTCATTTTATCTCCTTCTAATTATTTCATCTATTATTACTTGGTTTGTTGGGAAGATATTGATTGGTTTGATTCCGTCTGAAGACCCTATGCGAGATGAGATTAAAAAAAATGATCAAAAAGTACGTGCTAATCAATATCAGCGAGAAATTCAATTTATATTTAATGTCGTCCAGCCTGATCCAAAGCTACAGCCAAAACCCAAAAGAGTGAATGAGAGTTTGGAAGCGTGTTTTGATCTAGAGGCTATTGAGATCAATAAGAGATTGCGATTTTATTTTGGTGATTCATTTGATACAGATACTAATCAGCCTTTGCCTGATATGGTTGAAGAAATGAAATCGAAATATAACAATTGGCCATAATTAATAGTGTGTTGATTATATTGCAGTTGCTATCTCACGCTGTATTTTTTTGGTGGTAAAAAACGGTGGTGAAGAGTGTAGTAATCCAGATTTGGCGGTTACTAAAATATCAATATCATTATTACAATGAAACAGTACCTGATCTTCTGCTATGGGTTCATGGCTTTCTAGTAAAACCGTTGAGTATATATGCCCAATATGTTTTTTGCATAAAACAGTTAAGTCTTTTGATAATAAAATAAACTCTTGTGATTCTTCATACGGGCAATCCCATGAGGTAACCAGTAGAAATAAGTCTTTATAAGCATATTGTGCTCCAATCACAAAACCGGGTATGTATTTATGAGTGCGTACACCATCTATTAATAATTCAGAGCATAAACTCCAAGTATCGTAGGGCCCTGATTGTTGTTTGAATGAAAATATTGATATTTCTTTCATGATTTTCTCCTTAGTGTTTATTGTTTTTTCTGTTATTTTTCAACAAAGTAACAACTGCAAAAGAAATGATTAAGACTTCTACTAGTGCTGTCCAGTGCAATAAATAATTCAGAATCCAATATCCATGTTTTGATGGAATCGAAAAGATATTGAAATATGTATTTTGAAAAGGGTATAGCCACATAATTCCACCACCAGCAAATGTATCTAAAGACAAATGTAATAAGATGCAGCCAATAAAAATTGTTGCTGCGGCGATCAATAAACGCGACTTAATAATAGCTGCAATGACATAGCAACTTGTTAACAAGCAAATCCAATAAAAAGGTATATGTGTCCAATAACTATGATGGCTATGCTGTCGATTATCAATTAGATAAAAGTAGAACATATCTAGGTCTGGGAAAATACTGCCCAACAATCCTAACGCTAGCAATTTTTTCGCTGTGGACGCGTTAAACTGAAATTGTGAAAGCAAGAATCTACTGCTTATATATCCTGCGGGCAGGTGTGCCAGAAACATGTACAGCGCCTTGTCTAATGAATGAGGTTTTCATTAAACAGTGCAAATATGGCGACAAAGTGACATTGCTATAGCCATGTGATGGAAACTAATCTTAAATTAGACTGTTTAATAATAGTTATAAATAATGTGGCCTATGTCGTTTAATTTTCCGATCTATTGCCGATAAATTGAGTGTTCAGTATCAAGGAGTAGGATAAGTTTAGATGGAAGATATGGTTATTTATCAGTTAGTTTATATTAGTGCGGCTAATAAAGAATTTACTGAGGATGAATTACAAAATTTACTTACAAAAGCACGAATTAATAATGGAAATCTTGGTGTTTCTGGTATGTTGTTATTTCATCAAGGTTCGTTTATCCAGGCTCTCGAAGGACCTCGATCTGCTGTTGAAAGTTTATATGATAAAATTAGCCAAGATAAGCGTCATACCGAGACGCGTGTGCTATTTCGTGGAGAATTGAAGGAAAGAAGTTTCGATTCCTGGTCGATGGGGTATTACCGGTCTGGTCAGAGTGAGTCAGAGAACCTGGAAGGATTTCATAAGTTTATGAAATCAGGTTTTCGTCAAACAGGAGAAGCAAACTCAAGTGCAGCTAGAAAAGCATTGCTTCAATTTAGAGATGGTAATTGGCGGCAACAAGTGGATGTAGGTGGGTCATGCTCTAAAGTGGCATAGCAAAATATGATTTCATTTCTTGCTAAATCTGTAGGCTAATGAGACAAATAGTAATGCCCACGGCGTACCATGTAAAAACAGATCAAACCAATCTAAAGGTAGCATTCCTTCAGCACCTGAAAACACCCATTTTAGTTTTTCCCAGATATGAGGTTCAGGTGTGTAGGGCATGAGTCCCAGTGTTAAGGCTAAAACAAGCCAAAGCACTGGGTTAAATAGGATACTGGTCTGTTTCTCCACTACAGCGGATTAACATTCTCAGCTTGCAGGCCTTTATCACCATCAACGACATCCATCATCACTTTTTGTCCTTCACGCAGTGATTTTCTACCGGTACCATTGATGGAGCGATGATGAACAAATACATCTTCTCCATTTTCTTGTTCGATAAAGCCAAAGCCTTTTTTATAGTTAAACCATTTTACGGTACCTTGCATTTGGTTTGAGCTACCAGTATTCGAGGTACTGGGGGATGATGCCTTGGAAGGCTTGGGTTTTTTGGGCTTACTTGCTGATTTTCTAGCTAGCTTTTTTATAACTGTGGTAATAATAGCTATGGCTAATAAAGCAGCTGCTATCATAAGTGCAGTGTTGAAATCTTGAACTAAATTTGAAAGGACTACGCCTATAAGGATGCCTAGGCTTATAACTATCATTGAATCGATCTTCATGATTCTCTTTTCTCTCCCTGATGTAAATTACTGATGTAAATTATTATATTGAGTTGGGGTAATTTCAGAACTGATTATAGTCACTTACTGCGCATGTGAAAGCCCCTCAGGCTGGTTATGCTCTGGTTATATTCTTTTTATACTGATTTACTATAGGCTTTTGAATTTCGTTGATAATTATACAGTGCCCTTTTTTTCATGGGTAGTGATTCAATTTTTGTGGTTTTAAAACCATGTTCACGAAACCAATGAGAAGTTTGTGTAGTCAGCACAAAAAGAAGATCCGCTCCGGCCTCAGCAGATTTCTTCTCCAGGTGGCTAAGCATTTTGCTGCCTCTTCCGTTTGATTGGTAGTCGGAATGAACGGCTAAGCATGCAACTTCGGCCGCATTGCTTGCTTGATATATGTGTAATGCGCCGCATGCGAGTACCATGCCGTCACGCTCTATAACGTCAAAGCTCTCTATTTCTAGTTCAAGCTGTTTACGTGTACGTTCAACTAGGGCACCACTATCAATGAGCGGTTGAATGAGTTCAGCAATACCGCCAACATCATTTATGGTTGCTGGACGAATATCGTCATACATTTCAGCAGTGACTAATAATGCAACACCATCCAGGGTGTAAAGTTCTTCTAGTAATGCACCTGGCTGAGCAGCATTGAGTAAGTGCACTCGATTAACATTCTCCAAACAGGCTTGCACGGCAATATTTAAATACTCTTTGAGTGGTTTCTTGTTCTTAGGTAATTTTTTGATCAG
Organism: uncultured Thiotrichales bacterium; assembly: GCA_964629035.1. GTDB lineage: Bacteria > Pseudomonadota > Gammaproteobacteria > UBA4575 > UBA4575 > JABDMD01. The sequence continues at coordinate 6,237 of CAZVPJ010000045.1, forward strand.
CTCTTTTGCTTCATTTACGTTGTAATGATTATTGCTCTGTTTCTTATTGTCTGGTGCTATAAATTTGTCTAGTAATAGAATTAATTTTTCACTTTGTAATGCGCAAGCAGCATGCTTAGCGACTTCAATGCTCGTTAAGTTAAAAATATCACCTGTCTTAGAATATCCGAGCGGTAACATCAAGACAATGTTGTTAGCATCTAGTTGTTTCTGAACCTCATCGGTAGCAATGCTACGAACTTCGCCGGTATGTAGGAAATCAGTACCATTTCGAATTCCTACAGGTTTCGCTCGAACATAGTTACCACTGACAACATTTAATTTCATGCCCGACATGGGGGTATTGATTAACCCTATAGAAAATAGCGCTTCAATATCGGTCTTTATGCTACCCGCAACTTCTTTGATGGTATGTAAGGTTTTAGTATCAGTAATACGCCAATTATTCTCAAAAGTACTTGCTGCTTGTTTACCAAGTTTTTTGTCAATCAAGGTGCGTATACCTAAGACTAAAACTAGCTTTACACCCAATGTATGCACTAAAGCGATGTCGTGAATAAGCGAAGCAGTGTGTTGTTTTGCCAGTAAAGCATCGCTTACATAAAGCACAAACGTTTTACTACGGTGTGCGTAAATATAGGGCATAGCTTGTCTGAAGCTCTCTAACTGGAATATTGAATCTTTAGTCACGATTAGATTGGTCTAGTACTAATATTGTTGAATTGTAATCTTCTTGTTAAGTATATGAATTTAAATGGTTTATAGATATTAATCTTTTGCTATCTTAGACCTGAATAGGACCTTATAATAGATCTCAGTAAAATAAACGGTACCCTTATTCGACTAACTGTTTACTATTCATACACAGGTGTCGTGCCAATAATATACCCAATAATTAACGAGAACCAAAAATGCTAAAAACACAGCCAATGAATACTGGCATATGGATGGCCCTAAGCATAACTCTGGGCATAATGATGCTGCTCTTCATGAGTCCAATCAGTTTTGCAGGTGGTGAGACCATTAAATCGCCCATCCTGGATCGAGTGAAAGTATTGCACAAAGTGCCTGAAAATATAGATACCTTAAGTTTGCAGCAACTGCATTCAGAAAGAGAGTCTCGTCAACGTGACCTCGAGGTTATTCGACAAGCAAGTGATGAGCCGGAAGTCGCTAAACAACAATTGCTAGAAACGATTATCGCTCATGATGAGGTGCGTTTAAAAATCGCACAAGTTATCCCTATGATGGTTGAGGACTATAAAATAGAAGGCAAATTTCGCAAATCATTATTGGGTTATAGTAATACCTTCAATGTAGATATGCGAGAGGCACGCAAAGATGTGCACTCCATTGCAGATTATAAATCGTATGACTTTCGTTTTTCTGCTGTATACATGTCAATGATGTTTACATTTAATGAAAATCCTGAGTTTCACAAAAGGCTAGTGACGGATATGGAAGACTCTGATACTGCCATTGGAAGTTATCGAAAAGAGTTGGACGAGTCTTATGCAAAAGTTGAGCATGACAAGTATTTGATTCAAAATATTTATTCTGTTAACGAGTTGGAGCAAGCCATTAGTGCAATTGAAGAAGAAATTGCCAAACGCAAACAAGCAGAGCTTTAGTACTAGTAAATAAAAAGAATAAGCCGGATAGCTTAGTCTTTAATTTATATTGAGGAGTTGGGTATGGTCAGTATTAAAAATAGATATTTTTGGTCTAGCATAGGTATGCTGGTGTATGCATCGTTATCATCTATAGATAGCTTCGCGGAAGAGTCTTCCGTTGCACAACCACCACCAGAAATAGTAATCGATGCGCCATCGCCGACTCAGTCTCCCGTTAAACAAGAGATAGAGTCTAGCGAAACGGTGACAATCTATCACTCCAAAGTGTTGCCTGGATTTCGTCCCTGCACGACTGAAGATTACCGCAATCAGGATACCGATCCTGTTGCCTGTCAAGATGAAGAAGCTTCACGTGTAATTTCTACGCGTGAGAGTCAATCTGTATCAGATGATCTTATTGTTGAAGATAATGCAGTGCCACAAGGCAATATCTTTAAACTAGATTTCGAGCGCTTTAAGAAAAATAAGTAAACCATCATTGTGATAGTAACTTGAGTATTGATGTAGAACGTATACTCATTTAAATATTCCGCTATAACAAAAAATCGAAAATACTATCACAATTACAAGGACTACATTGTAGATCTTGAATGTCTTAGTTTTTAAATTTACAGTTTGTTTTTTTATAAATATTGTATAAGCAATATAAAGATACTTAACTAATATAGTTGTGCCAAACAAAATGTAAATCAAGTGCATATAATTACAGATCATAATATTTACCTATAGTTACATTTTCAGATATTTTATGTTCTAAGAAAGCATATTGCTGCCTTTGCTATTTGACACAAATCTCTTGGATTACGTTTTTTAATATTTCGATGGTTGGATGTATTGTATGTAATGACAAGAATTCATTTTGTTGGTGTGCTTGATCGATTGAGCCTGGACCAAAAACAACGGTTTCTATCCCCAGCTCATTGAAGTAGGGGCCTTCGGTTCCAAAAGCAACACTAGTCGGTTTCTTGTGGCTTAGTTGCTGTGTTAGTTCCACAATTTTCGAGTTTTGTTTAGTTTGAAAGGCGGGTACACCATCAAATAAAGAATCAAACTCCACCTCTAATCCAAGCGGTTCAACCGTTTTGATAACTCGTTCGTATAACTCATCTCGAAGCAAGTGAATTTGCATACCGGGTAAAGGGCGCAGGTCGATATGTAATTCGCAATCCCCACAAATTCGATTAGGGTTGTCACCGCCATGAATATGCCCGAGATTGAGAGTGGGTATCGGCACCATAAAATCATGGTTTACATGCTTTGTAAGTTCCTGTTTAAAAGCTTCTATTTCATTCAGTACCAGGCGCATTCCATCAAGTGCATTATTACCTAAACTTGGATCACTTGAGTGTCCAGTTTGACCATAAATTTTAATCGATTCCATCATTACACCTTTGTGTTGGTGTATAGGTGTTAAATCAGTAGGTTCACCAATAATACAATACTTGCCAAGCTTCTGGTTTTTAGAATTGTATGTCTCAACCAGAGTTTTCGCACCCTGCATGGTGGATTCTTCATCTGCAGTGGCGATGATTGTTAAGCGTTGTTTTAGTTTTTTGTTTGTAAATTCTTTAGCAGCTTGAATAGCAATAGCTAAAAATGATTTCATATCTGCAGTACCCAGGCCGTAGAGCTTGTTATCAACTTCTGTTGCACTAAAGGGGTTAGTATTCCAACCGCTTTGATCAAAATTAACGGTATCAGTATGGCCAGATAAAATTAAACCCTCGTCGCCATCACCTAGAGTTGCGATCAAGTTAGATTTAGTATGTTTGGTGCTTTTATCGCTTGGATTGTCAATAACTTCAGTTTTAAAGCCCAGGTCATTTAACCAATTGCCTAAGAGATGTATGACGGGTTGATTGCTGGTATCAATCTCAGCTTGAGTGCTGCTTATGGAGGGTAGCGCTATTAACTGCTCGATCATCTCAAGCAGTTTTGGTGAAACCTTCATAGCGTTAAATGCTTATAATTCGTGTTTTATGCCATTTCTTGGGCGATTTTGTAAATAGCTTCTGCATCCAAAGCTTGATCATTAGACTCAAACAATTTTGCTATACATGCGCGGTGAAGCTTTAACTTTAATGCGCCGATGCCAATGCCACCAAACACTCGTTTGCCAAAGCGTTCAGTGTCTTTGTCCATCACATTTATGCCTTCGAAACCTAAAATTTTTGAAGTACCAACGTCAGCGATAAGTTCCAAAGTAGGATGATTCTGCCATTGCTTAGCATCTAATAATTGTATACCTGCTTTGGCTGCACCAAACACTACATGAGCACCATCCATTGCAGCTTCTATTGAATCATTGTCTGTTGTGTGCATCGGAGTCATTTCTACACCAAAGCGTTCATTCATTTCATCACATGCTTCAACGGAGCGGGATTGCTTGCGTGAAGTTAATCGTACGTTCGCACCACTAATAGCAAGCAGTACTGCTGCACGCTGGCCAACAGGTCCCGTGCCGGCAAGCACCACTGCAGTTTTACCTTTTAAGTTAGTTGCATTGTTTAATAGAGCCACACCTGCAGCGGCTGTCGTATTGCAGCCGTTACTATCCAACATGACGGATACACGAAAATTCGCAAAAAATTCGTCATGGACGGCTTGGAAAAGATTTTGTCCTTCAATTAAATCACTACCACCTACAAAAATTGCTGTATTCTTTTTGTCCTTTGGTGCGCGCGTATAAATAGCACCTTCAACCAGGCCGCCACAATTTTCTTTGTTAACACCACCTAGTTGGGTTACATGGTCTGCACCACCATCGTAAGCAACAACTGAGTCAAAAACACTAGGAATTGTGTCAGTATCAAAATGATATAAAAGTTTTTTCATTGTGTTTTAACTTGTTATGGTTTAAAAATGATTAGCCCGTGCTACCAATTCCAGCAGCAACACAATTAATAGATAACAATAGAGATATCAGCACATCTTTGAACTCCTGATTTCCACTTTGTTGGCTACGGAATTTTTTAACAAGATCCACTTGCTCAATGCCAATGTGATGAAGCGAATCAGCACGTCTGTAAAAGTGACGTTTGTAATTAGGGAAACGATCACACAACTCTTCTTCACCGGTAATTTTTAAAATCATCTTCTTGGTTAATGCATACTCTCGGTTTATGTCAGAGAAAATCTGGCTTCTTTGTTCTTCATTGGTAACCAATTCACCATATTTTTCGGCCACTTCCATGTCTACCAATAACAATGTTTTCTCTGCGCCATCTAGTATTAATCTAAATAAAGAGTGCTTTTCATACATGTTGTTGAGCTGTTCAATACCTTGTTCTCCACGGCTGTTGATCATTTGTTCAATACTGCTACCAACACCGTACCATCCAGGCACTAATAATCTATTCTGAGTCCAAGCGAATACCCAAGGTATCGCACGCAAATCATT
>CAZVPJ010000046.1:0-11058 GCA_964629035.1 uncultured Thiotrichales bacterium
GCTTTCGATTTCTTCCAATGAGGGTGTGGGCAGCGTCTTTTTATTTTGCAACAGGTAATTTACTTGATTAAATATCCAAGGATTACCTTGCGCTGCTCTTCCAATCATAATCGCATTTGCTCCGGTAAAAGCCAAGACCTTTTTTGCAGTTTGTGGAGAAATAATATCACCGTTTGCAACAACAGGAATTGACACGATATTTTTTACTGATTTTATTGTGTTGTATTCAGCATTGCCGTTATACATGCATTGACGTGTGCGTCCATGTATGGCAAGCGATTGTATGCCAGCAGATTCAGCTATTTTTGCAATGTTTATTGCATTTCTGTTTTCTGGAGTTAAACCCGTTCTAATCTTTAGCGTAACAGGAGCATCTACTGCATTAACTATCGCTTCTAATATATTTGCAACATTATTTTCATCTGCTAATAACGCAGAGCCTGCATTACTTTTACAAACTTTCTTAGCAGGGCAACCCATATTGATATCAATAATTTGTGCGCCCTTGTCCACACAAAGTTTAGCGGCTATGGCCATTTGTTTTGGTTCTGTACCCGATATCTGAACAATACGAGGTTCGGGATCACTAAGTTTTATAATGCGCTGGGTACTTTTGTTACTGTTCCATTGTGCAATATCTGAAGTTAGCATTTCAGCTACAGTTGCGCCCGCGCCTTGTTGCATGCATATCTTTCTATATACACGATCTGTAATCCCTGCCATTGGCGCGAGTAAAACATTGCTTGAAAGCGTATATGGCCCGATTTTCAAGGGCTTATCGTTCAATGTTTCTTTAGAGGAACTCGAATTCATATGCGATTACTTTGTTGCCTGGATCTAATACTTCAAGGCGTGCACCTATCGGTTGATTAGGAGGCATAAGTGTATCTGCAAGCAATTTATTAACAAGATAGTCTTTTGGGCTAAAGTGACGCACGGCAACTATATGGCCCTGGGTGTCTAGTAAAGTGATCGCTAAAACAGGAAAAGCTTGTGCGGTTGGGCTTTGATTTACAAATGAAGTGGTAATCATCAAGGCATCTTGTTCATTAGGATGTGAATAAATATTTCGGTTGAGCATTTTTATTGCGCTGACATCTCGTGTTTTGTTTTTACTACAGCCTGCGACATTGCAAAAAGTATTTACCCAAGTACGTGGAAGGATATCTATGTTTTGCCAGTAACTAATTTGCCCTAAGAAAAAAATGGCTAAGGCTATGGCACCCAAAGTAAAAACTGCAATTTGAATAGGGCTATTTGTTTTGGATAGGATATTACTGCCGAAGTCATCGCGAATAACGGTTGGCACTCGCTCTGCATCCGTTAATGCGTCATCGTCATGTTGTTGTTCATGTAGATATTGATGTGTAGTTTCAGGTTCAGTACCAGAGGAATCATCGGATGCTTGGTCTTCAGCCAGCTCATTTCCCATAACATCCGTTTGGTCGTCTGTTAGATCATCTTTTACTTCTGAATCAGTATTAGCTTTCCAGCTGTCTGTAACGGCATTGGGGTCATGATTTTCTTCAATGTGTTCTTTACCATTAAAAACGTTATCGCAAATACCACAGCGAACTAATCCATCGGCCATTTGCAGTTGTTCCGTAGTGACACGGAATACAGCACGACACTCTGGGCACTTGGTATACATTTGTTAAATAAAACTAATACTTGATGTGATCACTTGAATATCAATTCAAACTGGCTTCAATTAATAACCATTCTTTTTTTGAGTGAATTGTATCAAACCTAAAAGTAGGCTCATAAGCTTGCTGCATTTGCTCAAGCTGTTGGTCCAGTATACCGGATAATATAATTTTGCTTGTAGGCGACATAGCGTTTGCAAACGCACTCCTGAACTGAAGTAGAGGTTGGAGTAGTACATTCGCAATAATAACATCATAGGTCTTTGCAGGCGGACGGTCTGCTAAGTTTGTATGCAACATTTTCATATCAATATTATTTTTTGCCCCGTTGAGCCGTGCGGCTTGTATAGCTTGAGGGTCATGGTCGATGGCCATTATCTCTTTAGCCCCGAGAAAGTAGGCAGCGATGGCAAGAATGCCGGAGCCACAGCCAAAATCCAGTACCGTTTTATGTTGTAGCGGATACTGTGCTAACCATTGTAAGCAAAGCTGTGTGGTGGGATGAGTGCCGGTACCAAATGCTAAGCCAGGATCTAGTTGTATATTGATAGCAAATGGGTCGGGGGACGTAAGCCAGCTGGGACACACCCATAAACGCTCACTTACTTGAGTAGCTTGTAAATTCTGCATCCATTTTTTTTGCCAATCCTGGTCTTGCACAGCACGCTTGGTAAACTCTACTGGTGCGGCTAAGGCATTTTCAATGGTTGTTTGCAATGTCGGCAGAGCCACGTCATCTGTAAACAAAGCCGTTAAGGTTAAGTGATGCCAAAGGGGCGTTTCATCTACAGCCTCAACAAAAATTGGATCATCTTCAGCGTCGACTACACTAATGGAAACGGCGCCTAGCTCATCAAGCAAGATCTCGGTCGCAAGGTATTGGTGGCGTTGCAGACGGACACTTATTTCAAACACAGTAAAGTGTTATTGATAGTAAAAAAAAGTTTATGAAGAAAGTTTAGACTCAAGGTAATGAATATTATGTTGTTCGTTAACATATACCTCGTCTACCATCAGGTCTTGTAATAGAGGAATGTTAGTAATAATGCCATCTATAACAATTTCATGTAGTGCGCCACGCATTCTTGTCATTGCACCTTCTCGGCTATGCCCAACAGAGAGTAACTTACCTATCATTGAATCATAGTAGGGTGGCACGCTGTAACCATTATACAAATGAGTGTCTACGCGGATACCGGGTCCACCAGGGCAATGGAAATGGGTGACTTTGCCAGGGCAAGGAAGAAAAGTGTATGGGTCTTCTGCGTTAATGCGACATTCAATAGCATGGCCACGGATTTTGATGTCATCTTGTTTAAAGGCAAGCGTCTCGCCAGCAGCTATCAGCAGTTGCTGCTTTACAATATCAATGCCTGTAATCATTTCGGTAACGGGATGTTCGACCTGAACACGCGTATTCATTTCAATGAAATAGAATTCACCATTAGCGTACAAGAACTCGAATGTACCGGCGCCACGGTAGTTAATTTGTCTACAAGCTTCCGTAATACTGGCACCGATTCTTTCACGTTGTTCTGGGGTGATGCCAAAAGCTGGGGCTTCTTCAATTACTTTTTGGTTGCGACGTTGCATAGAACAGTCACGCTCACATAGATGGATCGCATTGCCATGCTGGTCAGCAAGCACTTGGAACTCAACGTGTCGCGGATCTTGTAAAAACTTTTCAATAAACAACCGATCATCATTAAATGCAGCACCCGCTTCATTACGAGTGACAGAGATGGCCTCAACCAGATCTTCTTCTGCCTCGACCACACGCATGCCCCGTCCACCACCGCCGCCAGCAGCTTTAACCATCACCGGGTAACCGATCTCACGGGCAATTTCTTTGGCTCGATCCATGTCCTCGCTAAGGGATTCATTGGTGCCTGGTACACAGGGCACACCAGCTTTTTCCATGGCTTTCTTAGCGGCTATTTTGTCACCCATCATCTCAATGGTTTCAGACTTAGGGCCAATAAAAACAAAGCCACTTGATTCCACAACTTCAGCAAATTCTGCATTTTCGGATAAGAAACCATAGCCTGGATGTATAGCGGTAGCATCGGTTACTTCTGCTGCACTAATGATGGCAGGAATGTTTAAGTAACTATCCAGTGAAGAGGCGGGTCCAATGCAGACTGATTCATCAGCCATGCCCACATGCATCAAGTCTCGATCAGCTTCAGAATGAACCGCTACGGTTTTGATATCCATGTCACGACAGGCGCGTAAAATTCGCAATGCAATTTCGCCACGATTGGCTATTACCACTTTTTCAAGCATAAGAAATTAATTTTAGTTTGGTTATATAAACTTGTATTTATTCTATGATAAATAATGCTTGGCCAAATTCGACAGGCTGAGCATTTTCTACAAGTATTGATTTGATAACGCCAGACTTGTCCGCTTCAATCTGGTTGAGCATTTTCATGGCCTCAATGATGCAAAGTGTTTCACCTTCTTTTACAGGTTTACCTACTTCGACAAAAGCAGCTTGTCCTGGTGCGGGAGCTTCATAAAAGGTGCCGACCATAGGAGACTTAACACTGTGTCCGCTGGGTACACTATCTTGTGCTTCAGCTGTGGGTGCAGCTTCTGTTGCAATTGTAGGTGCTGCTGCTATAGGGGGTGCCATCTGCATTGGTTGCTGCATCATTACTTGATTTTGTGCCGTGTTGCGACTAATACGAACAGATTCTTCACCTTCCTTGATTTCAATCTCGGCTACACCGGATTCATCAAGCAATTCGATTAATTTTTTTACTTTGCGTATATCCATGTTTAACTCTTATGTGATTAACTTTTCAGTAATGTGTTTAGTTTTTTTTCATCGCATTTAGCTAATGTAAATTATGTAATGGTTAGTTTATTTTGAGCAGCTTCAACGGCGAGCTCATATCCTTTGGCGCCCATGCCTGAAATCACGCCAACGGCAATATCAGATAAATAAGAATGTTGTCGAAATTCTTCGCGAGCAAATACATTTGATAAATGCAGCTCAATAAAGGGAATATTGACACCCAGTAGAGCGTCACGCAGTGCAATGCTCGTGTGCGTGAATGCACCCGGATTAAAAATAATCATATCAATGCCTTCCGTTTTGGCATGGTGAATACGCTCGATTAATTCATGTTCGGCATTGCTTTGAAAGTCTTGTAATGAGCAGCTAAGTGATGCTGCGGTATCTTGAGCGCGTTTAATTACATCCGATAGGGTTTCATAACCATACACCTCGGGTTCACGTTGACCGAGTAAGTTGAGGTTTGGTCCGTTTAATAATAGTAATTTATGCATAAAAAGTTAAAAATTGCTGGTAATTGCTGCTATCTTGCATGCATCTAGACAGGCTAGCGAGTGTACACTAAATAATGCGTAAATCCAGATATAATTTATATAATTTGCACATTTATAGAATTTAAGCGAAGTTATCGAATGGTTCATAACAAATTAACAGCAATTAGTGAAAATATCTGAAATAAAAAGGATTTTTGCCACTATTTATTGGTCAAATTTGTAAGATTAATGCCGATTCCATTGTCTTATGAGCACCTAATACAACTTCTTTAGAGAAAATATGAAATATATATTCAAGGATTATCGTGCGACATTGCTTGGTTTCGCGCTGGTTGTTTTGGCTACCGGAATGTTTACAGGTGGTTTTAAGGTCTCAGCAGAGATGGATCAGGATCAGCCTACGGCAACAGCGATATTTGCGGGTGGATGTTTTTGGTGCATGGAGCCACCCTTTGATAAGTTGGAAGGAGTTATAGCCACTACATCAGGTTACTCCGGTGGACATACAGAAAACCCGACTTATAAAAAAGTCTCCTCGGATACCACCGGGCATTACGAAGTTTTGCAAGTAACCTACAACCCAGAAAAAGTAGATTATGCAACCTTACTAAATGTTTTTTGGCATAACATCGATCCACTCGATGCTAAGGGACAGTTTTGTGACAAAGGTAAAAGTTACCGCACCGCTATTTTTTATACGAGCGATGAGCAGAAGCGACTTGCCGAAGAATCTAAGCAAGAATTAATTGATGCTAATTTATTTAATGAAAAAGTCGTTACAGTGATAGATGCTGCTAAAACATTTTATCCTGCAGAGGATTATCATCAGGACTATTATCAAAAAAATCCAGTAAGATATAAATATTATCGTTTCTCATGTGGCCGCGATAAACGTTTACAAGAACTGTGGAAAAATGCTGCAGGAAAAGGTGGAAGTTTGTTGCCTGAGATAATTAAGTAATGAGTTTTGCTAAATATATTTTTGCTACATTCAGGGATAACGTAGCACCTGAATTATGCATTGAATCAAACCAATGATAAATTTTTTATAGGTATAATATAAGTAGGAAAACGTATGCAATATGATTTTCAAGTCGAAAACATTCGCTGTGGAGGGTGCTCAAATACTATAACTTCCAAGTTGAAAGAAGTTACAGGTGTGATAGATGTACTTGTAAAAGTGGATGAAAAGCAGGTTACCGTGACTACTGAAGCATCTGTAGAAGACAACATTCAGCATGTATTAAGCGAAAAGCTTACCAAATTGGGTTATCCTGAAACCGGCTCAACGGACTCTAATCGACTTATGACTAAGGCGACCTCAGTAGTGAGTTGTGCGTTAGGTAAAGTTTCGGGAAAGCGTTAACTGCTTTTATGCTATCAATTTTGTATGATCACTTTGTGCTAACTTAAGCTGAAAATTTCTAAACACAGTTCATTTATATTACGTAATCACATTAAGGTAACACATGTCAAAAACGGCTTTAGGTTTGGATAAAAATATTTCTGCACTCATCGCTTATGTGTTGGGATGGATAAGCGGGTTAGCTGTAATTCTTATCGAAAAAAATGATGAGTTTGTAAGATTTCACGCTATGCAATCAATCATTACCTTTGGTGCGCTTACTTTGCTGAGCATATTTGCGGGTTGGGCATTCTTTTATTTTTCATTTTTTGGTTCGATTATCCATATCGCAACGATCGCACTATGGGTAATTTTAATGGTGAAAGCTTACCAAGGTGAGAAATTCAAGTTACCTGTCATTGGTGACTTGGCATTACAATGGGTCAACAAACTTTAATCATTCCGCTAGTTCTAGCTCTTCAGAATCATTACAAAAGAATTCTGCAGCTTCATCATTCGTCACCCACTTAGGAATAAGTTCTCCTTCGTGCTGACTGCCAGCTGGGCATAATATAACTATTTCTATGGGTTCAGGCTGATCTAAAACTGGGGCAATAACGTTGTTATGGTCAGAAGCCAAACTAATACTGCTCATAAAAGTTAAAGTAAGCAAGCCTGTTAAGCTAGGCCATATCAACCTGCATCTGTTCTTCTTCATGAGTCCAAGGGCAGATATTTTTGATATATCGCTTGAAAAACTTTTTTTGAAAGGTTGGTTTCTGTAAGTTCCAAACCATCTGTTCTTCTGTCGCAACTGCTACGACGATCTTTAGCGACAATAATTCCCTGGCTATCACGCAAGGGGAAATTTACATTTAGGCTGGCAACTCTACGATCCTTACCGGAGCGTCGATTGGTATGAGTATTCACGTTCTTACATCCTTGTAATTTGAACACGGGTTACTTAAGGAGTAACGATATCAGGGCTTTTATTTGAAAATGCAGATTATTATACCGTTCAGGTCTCAGAACGGACCGTTTATACCGAGCTATAGCAAAATTATTGAATCAGAGTTCATTCACTTTAATTTAGAATGATAAATATTAGTAAAGTGAAATTACGCGATCATTTACAAAGGTGTAGCGTGGTTGTTTATACCAACCATAAAGAAGAGATTTGCGAGGTTCTTTGTGTACCTTGGTGTCATATATTTTCAACTCACCTGTAACTGGGTTCATCCAGAAGTCTATATCAAACAATTTCTTTGGTTCTCCTACTACATGAAAGTCTGTGCATGCAAAATAGGTGCTATTGTTAATTTTACGAACGGGGTCGTGAATTTTAACAAATCTCAGCGCGAGCATTTCTCCTGTTTTATCATCACGTAAATGAAAAATACCATCGACATCCGCTTTGGCTGAAATGTGTTTAAGCATAGCTTCTTTAATATCTTCTACATAATACTTGCGTGGAGCTGCGTCTGACCCTGGTTGAACATCGGGGTTCTTAACCGCTGAGTCTGCAAAAGCATTGCCCCCAAAGGTAATGAATAATCCAATAATAAAACTAGTAATTAATATGACTAAACTTTTCATTTTTTTATTCTCATATCATTCATTTGGGGGTCTGCATTTTTAATACTTATTATTTTTCTTCAGCTTCATCGCCGCCATGCTCTTTAGACTCAGCTTCATCACCCGCATGCTCAGCGGCTTTGCCACCGTGCTCTTTAGACTCAGCTTCATCACCCGCATGCTCAGCGGCTTTGCCGCCATGCTCTTTGTGCTCAGCCGCCTTGCCACCGTGTTCTTTCTTGTCGGCAGCTTTGCCACCATGTTCACCCGCACTAACCATCATTAATGGTGTTATGAGTAGTGTTAGTGTGGCTAAAATTTTTAAAAATTTCATTTTAATACTCCTGCTTTATTTAAAAAGTGTTATTTAATTTTGTGATTAACTATTTTTCTTCAGCGGCTTCACCACCGTGTTCCTTTTTCTCAGCTTCCTCACCGCCATGCTCTTTTTTCTCTGCAGCATCACCTGCATGTTCTTCAGTAGCTTCTTCGCCACCATGTTCATGACTGCCGCTACTGCATGCAACGAATAGGTACATAGTTAGTAATGCTGTAGCTAGCACTTTTAATATGTTCATCATTTTTCTACTCCTGGTTGGTACATCTAATTGATTCATCTTTAAACGTTTCGTTTGGTTTATATCATCCTAGTGTTTCAACTAGGTTCTCCTGCTTCACGCGCTGCATGGGCATCGCGCTCAGAGTCTAGGTTTAGGTTGCGGTTCCGAAATGGTTCCGTCAACCAGGCAACGGGTGAAAACGCTAACTCTCTTGATTCGGGCAACCCTAATGCGTTCTCCGCATTTGTAGTGGCTCCCTCTTTATCAAGTTGTGAGTACGTTCCAAAGATCCGATCCCAAATACTAAATATGGTTGAGAAGTTTGCATCACCATAACGTCGGTCTACTGCATGATGGGAAGTATGAAAACGTGGTGTAACAATAATCCATGATAGCCAACGCTCAATCCAATTTGGAAAATCTATATTGCTGTGATGAAATTGCGCACACAAACTAATTAATCCTTCAAACAAGAACCAAGCTACCACTGTAGGCCCCCATATCACTACCCATAGGGCCTTCATTAAAGAGGAGACAAGTAGTTCTGTGGGATGAAAGCGAAGTGCTGTTGTTACGTCCATTTCTGTATCCGAGTGATGTGCTTTATGAAAACGCCATAAAATAGATACGCGGTGATTTGCACGGTGCCAAAAATAATCGAAAAAATCGAGCACAACCACCGACAAAATTATTTCAGTCCATCCGATAAAGCCAAACCATCGTGACAAGCCCCAACCTTCCTCTTCAACATACACCACCCAAAGAAGAAAAGGTACGTAGGCAATAATGCGGATGGTTACGGTATTTAATACCGCTACACCGGCATGAAAGGTCATGCGCTTTAAACGTGAGTTGTGCCAGCGGCGTGCAGGGAATAAGGTTTCTACAACAAGAAATAGCAGCAGGCCCACTACAAAAACGATGAGCTTTCCGGTATCTAGATTGATATCCATATAAACACTATAGGCTAATTTTTCGGTTGCTTAGAGGTCTTATGCTTAAAACATGTACAAAGTATAGTACATGGCGCAAAAATACACGCCATAGACAATAGACCGGGAAAGTCTGCCTAAGCTTACAACTGATTGACCACAAATTTAATATGGCTGTTGCATGCAGGCATTTTGCAGTGTCATGCCTTGACACTGCATTTTGATGAGTGGTTTATTAGTTGTTTAAGGCAATCGTGCCTGTTTGTTTGAAGTTTTCTACATGAGAGGAAAATTTACCCGCATCCATAAATCCGACTACTCGATAGTTTCGTAGTTCACTACCTGTGTTGTCATAAAATAGTATGGCGGGAGGTCCAAATAGACCCAATTCTTTTAATAGTGCTTTGTCTTGCTCATCATTTTTCGTGACATCCGCTTGTAGCATGACAAAATTTTGCAAAGACCTTTGTACTTCACCATTACTAAAAGTGAAAGCCTCCATTTCTTTACAAGATACACACCAGTCCGCGTAAAAATCTAGCATAACTGGACGGCCCTCTTTGGCAGCTTGTGCAAGTGCAGATTGTAAGCCATCCACACCTTTTACTTGTTGAAACGGTAAAGCATGCTCAGAGCCGGACGTTGAGTGGGAATTGTTATTGGCAACTTGTTGAGTGCTCGCAATGCCTTGAAGTGGTTGTAATAAGCTGTTGCTGCCACCTGCAGCGCCAATTACTAAAATGCCACCATAGACAAGCGAGATTAGACCCATGCCTTTCCATAATTTAGACCAGCCCGTAGCGCCTTCTTTTATGGCGTCCAAAGCTCCCAGATAGATGGCTGATACAATTAATAATGCACCCGAGAGTAGTAAAATAATGGGTGCTGGTAAAAATCTTTCCAACATCCATATGGCTAGACCAAGTAGTAATACACCAAAAACAGCTTTTACTGCATCCATCCAGGCTCCCGCCTTGGGTAAAATCTTTCCAGCCGATGTACCAATTGCAAGCAACGGTGCGCCCATGCCCATACTTAATGAGAACAATGCGATACCACCCACCCATGCATTGCCGGTTTCCGCGATATAAATGAGTGCACCAATTAAAGGTGCCGTTACACATGGACCTACGATAAGAGCAGAAAGTAAACCCATAATGCCTGCACCAACATATGAACCTTGTTTGGCTCCTGAACTAATGTTGTTTAATTTGTTTTGAATACCACTAGGCATTTGCAGTTCGTAAAATCCAAACATGGCTAATGAAAGCAATACAAATATTCCAGCGAATACACTTAGTACCCAAGGATTTTGGAACCAGACCTGTATGTTCTCGCCTGATAAGCCAACGATTACTCCTGCGACGGTGTACGTCACTGCCATGGCTAATACATAGGTAAGCGATAAAGTAAAAGCTTTTGAGGTGGAGATATCATCGCCCTGCCCAACAATAATGCTGGATAGGATCGGAATCATCGGAAATACACAGGGTGTAAATGCAAGTAATAAACCGAGGCCGAAGAAAAACAGAATGGTAAATAACATTTTTCCAGAGGCAAGTGTGCCGGCGATCTTGTCTTGTTCTGATTGAAACTCGACACCTGTTCCAGAACCCGTGCCCGAAGTTGAGCCCGAACCAGCACCAGCACCAGTAGAGCTTGCAGCTGCAATACCGCCACTAGAGGAATCTAAGTTAACAGTT
>CAZVPJ010000047.1:0-4989 GCA_964629035.1 uncultured Thiotrichales bacterium
ACATTATCTTTGAAAAGCTGAAGTTGATTTACTAGATATTTTTGACCTTGACCTGCCAATTTTGGCCAAGCCGGATTAACACTCACCCCATCTACGCCATGGCATGCTGCACACGGTGCAGATTTTTCTTTACCTGCCTCTGCATCACCCGCAGCCTTCGAAACCGTGACGAGTAACCCTAACAAAATTAAGATTGTGACTAGCAAAAACTGTTTTTTCTTCATGTATAGAATCCTTAACTACATAAATTTAAATTTGTATTTTTGTTGATAATCTATATTTGTTATCAAATTATATAGGGGTAGAAGCTTATCTTGAATAAGACCCGACCAAAACAGCTCACTGGTATAGCATATAGGACAAATGTCCGCAAAACTGCTAAGTCATTAGACTCACAACACGAAAAGATGCTCTACCAATTATTAACCGATATATAGTAAACATAATTGTTCATCTCAAATGCGTTAAAATCTACCATTCTTTCTGTATATCTACCCTTTTATAGGCTTTTAAATGACGACCTTGCTTTCTCAAGCACAATTCCTGCGCAGCGCCTCAGCTGAAGCGGATTTCCCAGATAATATTAAGGCTGAAATCGCATTTTGTGGGCGCTCAAATGCCGGTAAATCAAGTGCAATCAATGCGCTGTGCCGCCAGAATTCACTATGCCGTACCAGCAAAACGCCAGGTCGCACCCAGTTAGTTAATTTTTTCAAACTAGATGGTGACACCTGTTTGGTCGATTTACCCGGTTATGGCTATGCCAAAGCACCTGTCAAAGTACAACAACAGTGGCAGCAATTGATGGAAGCCTACCTCATGAATCGTAAACCGCTATGCGGCATCATTCTGTTAATGGATATTCGTCATCCTCTCACGGAAATTGACTGGAAGATGATCCATTGGACGAATCACAATCAGCTTCCGTTGTATATCTTGTTAACCAAAGCGGACAAAGTAAACCGAAATCATACTGTCAAAACCACGACACTGGTCAGTTCAAAACTAGAACAAGAAGGTTATGATTTTGGCATACAGACCTTTTCTGCGACCAAACAAATAGGCATAAGCCAAGCACAGAACAAAATTAGAGCATGGCTAAATAGTGCCATGACAGATGGATATTTAGATGCATAATGTCGAATAAAACCGGATAGATAAAAAACGCCCCAGCTAACGATTTGATAACTGGGGCCAAGAATGGGCCCGGACGGGGAATCCGAGCCTCAACATCCCGCTAAGGGAGGGAAGCGGGTAACGCATTTGCGTTATTATTTAGAGGACAATGATGCGAAAAAGTTCGCAAAATAGATGGTCAATAAAGTTCAATTTGCCTAAATAATAAACACTATGCTGTTCACGACAGAAAAGAACTTGACTATCAATGCGCTTAATATGAGCTTGGATAAGGGTGCTTATCTATGTGATCGAACTATCAATCACCTAAAATCTCGATATTACAGAAGCATTTCTCTGGTAATTTTTCTGGTTTTATCTAATCAATGTATACCTAAGCTGATTTGTACAGGCCACTTTAGGTGAGCCAGCCTGGGGAACCACAATGGCTAGATCAGTTTGTACAGACAGACTAAAAACGCTGTTTTACCGAAACGCCATACGCTTCTGTATCTTCATCAGGAAGGATTACTCTATTATGGTGATTGGATCTTTGACGAAGATCATCTAAGCCATCTCCTTGATAAATCTCAAAAGAGAATAAACGCTGATTAGAGCCGTTATCATCGTTAAGTAATTCAGATGGAACGATGTTTTTAGGTAGTGCAAAACGTTCATACAGCTTGATAACTTTCTCATGCTGACTCATGTCTGGTGTCCATGCAAAAGGATGTGCATGCAAAGTATTGGGAAAGGCCAAATTATCGGTATAGGCTGATACATCTAAATGTAATTCAGGTTCAACTGCCTGAGCCACCTGAATGGTGGAGGCCATGGATACTAATGCCGCAAGAAGCACCGCTGCAGTAATGATGTTCCTTATCATTATCCGTCCTATTAGAGCTTTGATGAGTTGCATTCACTTTGAAAGGCGTTTCCACGCCGAGTGATTCTGAAAAGAAGTATATTTCTGGTAGATGACTTTGCTTACAGGCTTGGATAAATGGTGAGTGTAAATTGATAAGTGGAGTATCAGTGTGCACCGCGTAGCGCTGCAATTTAGTAACTGACTGATAGTAATATTTACCGTCTATGTAAAAACGGGCCTATTCAGTGCGCTTCATCCCAATTTGAACCAATCGCAGCATCCACAACTAATGGAACTGACAAATTGGCAGCAGCTTCCATCATTTCAATAACACTCGCTTTAATACTGTCGACAGCACCTTCTTCCACCTCAAAAACCAATTCATCATGCACTTGCATAATCATCACGCATGTTGATTGTTTATGTTCACGAGAAGTTTTTTGCTTCCCTGCATTTTCACCTTGCAACCAGGCATCAATATCAATCATTGCGCGCTTAATAATATCTGCGGCAGTACCTTGCATGGGTGCATTTATAGCAGTGCGTTCTGCGTACTGGCGGCGTTGTACATTTTTGTTGTTAATATCTGGCAAATAAAGTCTTCTTCCAAATAAAGTTTCAACATAGCCTTGCTCACGCGCTTTTTCACGTATGCCGTCCATATATTTTTTAACGCCCGGATAACGTTCAAAATAAAGACTTACATACTGTTGTGCTTCAGTGCGCGTTATACCCAGTTGCTTTGCCAAACCAAATGCCGACATACCATAGATTAAACCGAAATTAATGGCTTTCGCTGCACGACGCTGTTCGGACTCCACCTGTTCCAGTCCAAGCCCAAAAACTTCAGCAGCTGTAGCACGATGAATATCTTCCCCTTGTGCAAATGCCTCACAGAGTCTCTCGTCCTGAGAGAGATGCGCCATAATACGCAATTCAATTTGAGAATAATCAGCAGCCAGTACTTGATAACCTTTTGGTGCAATAAACGCCTTGCGAACACGTCTACCCTCTTCTGTGCGAATAGGAATATTTTGCAAATTTGGATCGGAAGATGACAACCTGCCAGTAATGGCCACTGCTTGGTGATAAGAAGTATGCACACGCCCAGTTTTAGAATTGATAAGTGTTGGTAACTTATCAACATACGTTGATTTGAGTTTACTTAAGGTACGGTGTTCTAAAATTATCTTGGGAAGCGGGTAATCCGTAGCCAGTTCTTGCAACACATCTTCAGCAGTTGAAGGCTGGCCTTTTGGTGTTTTACGTATAACGGGTATACCTTGCTTTTCAAACAAGATCTCCTGAATCTGCTTGGGCGAACTTAAGTTAAACGGACCTTCAGCTAATTCAAACGCTTCTTTTTCTACTTCAGAAATTCTTTTTGTTAATTGCTTTCCTTGTTTTGCAAGTATTTTGTCATCCAGCAATACTCCATTGCGCTCAATATTTGAAAGCACTTTCAACATAGGTAACTCTATCGTTTCATAGAGCTCCCTTTGCATGTTCTTTTTCGTTAGCTCAGACCAGAACACCTGATGTAATCTCAGCACCATATCGGCATCTTCTGCCGCATAATCAAGGGCTACCGCAAGATCAACTTGATCAAATGTTATTTGTTTAACACCTTTTCCTGCTACCTCTTCAAAATGGATGTTGGTGTGTTGCAAATGTTTCTCACATAAGGTGTCCAAATCATGCCTACTGGCTACAGAATTACAGACATAGGATTCCAACATGGTGTCATGCTGTATAGCTTCAACTTGAATACCATGATTCAATAATACACTGCGATCATATTTTAAATTATGACCAATGAGTTTAGCTTTGCCTTTCAAAATAGGCGCAAGACTATTCAACACTTCATCACGATCTAGCTGATCAGGTGCCCCGGGATAATTATGTGCAAGTGGCACATAAGCAGCTTCACCTGCCTCGACTGCAAATGACAATCCAACAACATTGGCTTGCATGTAATCCAAGCTATCTGTCTCAGTATCAAAAGCAACTAAATCTGCTTTCTCAAGCTTCTTTAACCAACGATTAAAATCTTTTTTATTTAAGATAAGTTCATAAGACGTTTTTTCGATGACGGCTGAATTTTGTGCTGTACTTTCTTCAGCACCCAAAGCGTGATCATCCTCTGTGCCATATTGTTCATTTATTTTTTTTAACCAGGTTTTAAATTCAAGCTGTGTGTAAAGTTCTTTCAACTTTGGCACATCTTCATCTTGAATAATGAGTTCATCAATACTGGTGGGCACATCTAAATCACAGCGAATCGTGGTTAGATCAACGGACATCGGTAACAAATCAAGATGAGCTCGAAATTTTTCACCAACTTTGCCTTTGATCAAATCGGCATTTTTGATGATTTCATCTAAGGTCTTATGTTCATTCAACCATTTTGCTGCCGTTTTAGGGCCAACACTGGGTACTCCAGGAATATTGTCAGATTTGTCGCCCATTAATGCCAAATACTCAATGATTTGATCCGGAGCAACACCGAACTTTTCCTTCACGCCATCTGCATCCATTTTTGTGTCGGTCATAGTATTCACTAACGTGACATGATCATTGACCAGTTGCGCCATATCTTTATCGCCTGTTGAGATCAACACCTTGTGACCTTGTTCTACAGCTTGCTTTGCAAGCGTGCCGATCACATCATCGGCCTCCACACCACTAACTGAAATGAGAGGTAATCCAAGTGCGCGTACCGTGTCATGTAATGGTTCGATTTGTACACGTAATTCTTCCGGCATGGGTGGACGATTTGCTTTGTACTCTTTGTACATATCGTGTCGAAACGTCTTACCCTTGGCATCAAAAACTACGGCAATATGACTAGGACTTTCATTACTCAATAAGCGATTCAACATGCTGATCACGCCTCGAATCGCACCGGTCGGCATGCCCTCGGAATTTTGTAAATTCTGTAGATTTGGGATATGAAAAGCGCGATACAGATATGAAGATCCATCCACTAAAACAATGGGTGGTTT
>CAZVPJ010000047.1:5089-10919 GCA_964629035.1 uncultured Thiotrichales bacterium
GCTTGTTTAATTTTGGGCATTGAGTAAAAAGTTTATACTAGTGAAGAATGAGCTGGAACGTTATCATGTCGTTAGGTTTGAAGCATGAAAGTGGTCAAAAATTTTCCACATCTTGTGCCTGGTAAACAATGCATTACAACTAGCATGCTCATATAACGAAATACAGATAGCTTAATAATTGATCAGAGCATTACGTTTCAAACCTTTATAAATCCACAACGTCAATAACCAGAACGATAATTCTAAAAATAATGTCTGTTTATACAAACATTGAGCAATCCGAGCTCGAAGTCTTTCTCTCTCATTATTCCTTAGGTGCCTTACAAGACTATCAAGGAATTAATGCAGGCATTGAAAATACAAATTATTTTGTTACTACAGAAAACGGCGAATTTGTTTTAACTATTTTTGAAGAAGTGGGATTTAGCACGCTACCCTACTATTTGAACTTCATGGCGCATCTTTCCGATCATGGTATGCCGACAGCACACCCTGTTGCAGATCTGCAAAATGAATATGTACGCACGTTAAAAAACAAGCCTGCAGCAATCGTAAAACGCCTGGAAGGTAAAAATGAGCTAAGCCCCAAGAGCGCTCATTGCGCTGCGGTGGGACGTGCTTTGGCACAAATGCATACTTTAGGCGCCTCTTACAAACCGGTTCTTGATAACCCACGCGGTATTTCCTGGACAAAAAAAACGGCAAAACGAGTATTTAAACATCTCACTAGCGACGAACAGCTCATGTTAGAAAATGAGCTTTATTTTCGCACACAAATGCTGCCAGATAATTTACCAACAGGCGTCATTCATGCCGACTTATTTCGCGACAATGTTATGTTCAAGGAACAAGCGCTCACTGGAATTATTGATTTCTATTATGCTTGTAACGATGCATTGCTATATGACCTGGCAGTGACAGTGAATGATTGGTGCAGCGATAAAGATGGTGAACTCAATTCTGACTGTTATCAGGCTTTAATTAATGCTTACCAGACTGAACGTGCCTTCCAACCAGAAGAGTTAACGGCTTGGCACTATATGCTGCGAGCTGCAGCGCTGCGCTTTTGGCTATCTCGCCTTCAAGACAAGATTTTTCCTAAAGATGGTGAAATCACTCATATTAAAAATCCAGACACTTTTAAAAATATTTTATTAGCACGTATTTCGCATTCACCAGAATTAACCTAGCCGTGGATCTGAATTGACCTACCTTGGTAAACCTTACATGAACCATTTTAGCCTGACTGACCTGAGACTAACGGACCTGAGCCTGATGGACCCAAGTCTGATGGACTAGGATAGTTATATGCAAAAAATTTGTGACACTATTGACGCGTTGAATGAGCATATAGGCCGATTGATTGCTTGGTTAGTGTTAGCCATGGTGTGCATCACTTTTTTAGTAGTTGTTTTGCGTTACGGCTTTAATTTTGGGCGCATTGCACTACAAGAATCCACGACCTACCTGCATGCATTTGTTTTTATGCTCGCAGGTGCATACACGCTTAAACATAACGAGCATGTGCGAGTTGATATTTTCTACCAAGGAATGTCCGTTAAAAATAAAGCCAGAGTAGATTTATTGGGTACCTTATTTTTATTATTACCCTTTGCAAGCTTTATTTTATGGGTAAGTTTTAATTATGTACTCAATTCCTGGAAGTTGCTTGAAGGCTCACCTGAGGCAGGTGGCTTACCATTTGTATATATTTTAAAAACACTCATACCTTTAATGGCCATGTTACTTTTCTTGCAAGCGATCTCGTTAGCAGGACGCGCTTGGTTAATGCTTGCATCACAGAATCCATCCATAAAAGATCGATAAGATGGAAATCATTGCATTCATTTTATTTCTTACCGTAATTTGCGCACTGCTATTTGGCTATCCTGTTGCATTTACCTTAGCAGGTGTTTCCATACTATTCGCCTTTGGTGGAATCCTTACCGGCACGTTTGACCCTGCTCTTTTACAGGCCTTCCCAAGTCGCCTATTTGGCATTATGACCAACCAAACTTTGATTGCCGTGCCATTGTTTGTGTTCATGGGCGTGATGCTAGAACGCTCAAGGATTGCGGATGAACTCCTGGATACCATGGCATCATTATTTGGTTCCATGCGCGGTGGGTTGGGTATATCGGTTATTCTGGTGGGTATGCTGCTCGCTGCCAGCACAGGAATTGTCGGTGCAACGGTCGTGACCATGGGATTGTTGTCACTACCCACTATGCTGAAAAGAGGGTATCAGCCTGAAATATCTACAGGAATCATTTGTGCATCCGGCACACTTGGTCAAATTATTCCTCCATCGATAATTCTAGTTTTACTCGGTGATGTACTTTCTTCAGCCTATCAACAAGCACAACTCAGCCAAGGCAATTTTTCACCGGATACTGTAACGGTGGGTGATTTATTTTTAGGCGCTGTCATTCCAGGATTATTACTGGTGGGCTTGTACCTAATTTATGTATTGTTTATCGCCTGGACAAGTCCTACCGCTATGCCGGCGATGCAGAAGCATAGCGATATAAATGTAGTTGCCTGGCTTAAACGTGTAACACGCGCTTTAGTCCCACCCATTTTATTAATCGTGTTAGTTCTAGGTTCCATTATTAAGGGTGCAGCAACCCCCACAGAAGCAGCATCAGTAGGTGCTATTGGTGCTTTACTATTAGCACTATTTAATCGCCGACTTGACTTACCATGCTTAAAAGATGTCATGCAACGAACGGTACGCGTTACATGTATGGTGTTTATGATATTTATCGGTGCGTCAATTTTCTCTTTAGTATTTCGCGGATATGGTGGCGATGATGCCGTGCATGAAATACTAACCCAATTGCCGGGAGGGGTGTTTTCCGCAATCCTAATTGTCATGCTGCTAATGTTTTTACTGGGATTTATTCTAGACTTTATTGAAATTACATTTGTAGTAGTGCCAATAGTCGGACCAGTTCTGCTTTCGCTTGGCGTAGACCCTGTGTGGTTGGGCATTATGATTGCGATCAATTTACAAACTTCTTTTTTAACCCCACCTTTTGGATTTGCATTATTTTATTTACGAGGTGTTGCCCCAAAAGCGATCCAAACCAAACAAATTTACCGAGGTGTAGCCCCTTTCATAGCTATTCAAGTGCTTGCCTTGATGCTCATCGCCTACTTCCCCGAACTAGCAACATGGCTGCCTGACAAGATCTACTAATTCACGAGTGCACAATCAAGTAAACCAGTTAAGTAACCAGTTAAACACACAAAATCCAAGAACAAAAAAAAACGGTGGCCTAATAGAATTCAGGCCACCGTTTTGATGTTTAAACTTTTTTTATGTATTAACCGTATGGAGAGAATGTCGGCACTAGTGAAAAATACGCATATAACACCAACATTGCATAACCTAAACCGAAGCCGATCATGATGGTGCGATTGAATGCAGTGATCTCTTTACCATTAGAGCGTAGCGGTAAGGATGCAATATAAAGTGCAACTAAAAAATTAGCCATGAAGAATAACTGGATCGTGTATTCCTTGGCGTCCCACATAGTGCGCCATTTTACAAATAGATCATCCACGTTAAAAACTCCTTTTCCTGAATAAATTTATGGTTATTATTATGATACTAAATTCTAAGGGTAGTTTTAGTCTATCCAGTTCGTAAGTTCAAGTAGGCACGCTCTGAAATATCTAACCAAGCACGAGATTTATTGAAAAATTCCGTATATGAATCGAAAATTTTGCGTGCCAGCGGATCGGTGTACCCTAACTCGGCGGTCACTTCTTTAGAAAGCTCGGCTAGTTTAGTAATTACATCATCAGGTAGTCTTCGCAACGCTACATTGTGCTCATTCACCAAGGTATCTAATGCATCGTTATTACGAGCAATATATTCCAAAGACATCTCCTGATTAGCGATTCGACATGCATTCATCACAATAGACTGTAAATCTTCCGGCAACTCATTAAAGGCATTTTGGTTAATAAAGCATTCCAATGTCGTGCCTGGCTCATGCCAGCCCGGATAATAGTAATACTTAGCAATCTTGTGAAAACCGAAAGCCAAGTCATTGTAAGGTCCTACCCATTCCGTAGCATCGATCGTGCCAGAATCTAATGAGGTAAATAAATCGCCACCCGGTATATTCACTGGCGTACCTCCAGCACGTTTTAACACCTCACCTCCCAAACCCGGGATGCGCATTTTTAAGCCTTTTAGATCTTCTAATGTATTAATTTCTTTATTAAACCAACCTGCCATTTGGACATTCGTATTTCCTGCAGCGGCGGGCACTAATCCAAATTGTTTATAGGCCTCTTGCCAAAGTTCCATCCCACCTCCATGGTACAGCCATGCATTCATTTCGATTGACGTCATACCAAATGGTGTGGTTGAAAAAAACTGTAACGCCGCATACTTACCTTTCCAGTAATACGCAGAACCATGACCCATTTGTGCAGAACCACTGGCTACCGCATCAAAAATCTCAAATGCCGGTACTAGTTCTTCAGCACCATATACTTTTACATTAATACGTCCATTAGACATGGCT
Organism: uncultured Thiotrichales bacterium; assembly: GCA_964629035.1. Taxonomy (GTDB): domain Bacteria; phylum Pseudomonadota; class Gammaproteobacteria; order UBA4575; family UBA4575; genus JABDMD01. The sequence goes on from CAZVPJ010000047.1 coordinate 9,634, forward strand.
TGTATTTGCTGCGCTAAAAATTCTGCACCGGTACCTAGGCCAGGAAAATTTTTTGGCCAGGTAGTCACCATTTTCCAATCATAAGTCTTAGCATTATCAGACGGTCCCGCAGAGGTTTGTGTATCAACATCTTTTCCGCCACACCCGGCAATACCCGCACCCGTAACCGCAGTAGCACCAGCATATTGTAAAAATTTTCTTCTTTGCATAATCAAGCCACTCTCATCATTAATTTTCGTTTATAAAATAATGAATTTATTTTTAAAATGTATTGCAAGTTTTCTTTAAGCAATTACATCCAGTTGCGCATAAGCCAGTACCAACCACTTACTACCCGCAGATTCAAAATGCACTTGCACTCTTGCACTACTGCCTTTGCCCTCACAGTCTAACACCACACCTTCACCAAACTTTGCATGCGAAACCCGACCACCAATTTTAATTCCAGTATCATCCAAGGCTTCACTATTTGCTCTGGAGCCATTGATCATCATCGAGGGTGCAGATGATTGATAGCTTGGTTGGGTGACTTTTGCCCTGGGACGTACCTCAGCAACTAGTTCATTGGGTATCTCACTCAGGAATCGGGAAGGAGGATTATAGTTATCAGAACCATATTGACGCCTAGACTCGGCGTAACTCATCACCAATTGCTGTCGTGCGCGGGTAATGCCTACATAACAAAGCCGCCGCTCTTCTTCCAAACGGCCGGGCTCTTCCATCGACATACTAGAAGGAAACAAACCATCTTCCAGCCCTACTAAAAACACTAATGGAAACTCCAGTCCTTTTGCTGCATGCAAGGTCATCAGTTGTACGCAATCATCCCATTTAGCCCCTTGGCCTTCTCCGGCTTCAAGCGCTGCATGCGTTAAAAATGCATCCAGCGGCGGCATACCTTCATATAAATCGTTATCCACTACAAACCCTCTTGCAGCCACTACCAATTCTTCCAGGTTTTCCACACGCGACTTTGCTTTTTCACTGGCTTCTTTACCATGATGCGCCACCAGCCCAGAGGTTTGGATAATATGGTCCACTTGTTCGCTTAATTCTAACTCAGCTATTTCCTTTGACAACTTCACCATCAAATTCATGAACTGAGCCAATGCATTAGAGGCACGTGCTGCCAGCAAACTTGATTGCAATATTTTTTCAGCTGCTTGCCACATCGTCAGTTGATGTTCTTTAGCAAAATCACGCACCATGGCCACTGTGCGTTGACCGATACCGCGCGTGGGCACATTGACGATACGTTCAAAAGATGGATTATCATCAACATTCTT
>CAZVPJ010000048.1:0-10828 GCA_964629035.1 uncultured Thiotrichales bacterium
GAACGCTTTTTTAAAAGCTCGATACGTTTTTGTTTTTTCTTTTCTCTTTCAGCGACGGCCTTTTGTTCCTTAAGCTCGCTTTTAGTAGGTTTTTTCTCGACTGGTGCTTTAGCTTTTGGTGCTGCTTTTTTGGTAACAACTTTTTTGGCAGCGGCTTTTTTCTTAACTACGGCTTTCTTTTTAGGCGCGGCTTTTTTAGCAGCCGCTTTCTTCTTAGGTGCAGCTTTTTTCTTAACAACGGCTTTCTTCTTGGGCGCAGCTTTTTTAGTAGCCGCTTTCTTCTTAGGTGCAGCTTTTTTCTTAACAACGGCTTTCTTCTTGGGCGCAGCTTTTTTAGCAGCCACTTTCTTCTTGGGAGCCGCCTTTTTCTTAACTACAGCCTTCTTCTTAGGCGCAGCTTTTTTAGCGGCAACCTTCTTTTTCGTTGCGGTTTTTTTCTTGCTTTTGACTTTTTTAGCTGGCATGGAACACTCTTGTGAAAATGAAGCCAGCTTTTATGCCAGATAAGTAGCCTCCTGGCAAGCAATGCTTATGAAAGTAGATGCGGTTTTTCGCTTTGATAGCCTAAATATAGGCAAAATATTGTCTGCATACTGATTGGGAATGGCTTATTGCTTGTCTTCTACCTTGGCTGAAAGACGGCCATGCGCTAATTGGATAGATACCTTATCTCCTTTATCGATTTGCTTGCTATCGATTAAAATTTGTCCAGTCGATGGATGGCTAGCAATCGAATAGCCTCGGTTTAGGGTCCCCAGAGGGCTTACAGCATCTAAGGTTCTGGCTAATGTCTGAAGTAATTGCTGTTTGTGATCCAGTTTAGACTGAATTGTACGATTCATTTGCTTATTTAGGTCAATTAACTTTATTTTTGCTTCCCGAACACGCGCATGAGGGGAGTGGCTTTCAAACCTTAAAGATAGTTTGCTGAGTTGATTGTTTCGGTCCGTGACATGTAATGTTATTGCGCTGCGTGCACGTCTTTGTAATTCTTTTAGAAGCTCTTGTTTACGCAGAATCGTTTGCTTGGGATGCAAAAACGCTAAACGTTGTGTTAGCCAATCTACAGATTGATGCAAGTTACTGACGTTATCACGCAATAAATACATCAATGTGCTTTCAAATTGGCCAAAGGTTTCAAATAACTCGTCTTGATGTGGTGTAATCAGTTCAGCTGCAGCCGAGGGCGTTGCGGCGCGCACATCTGCCACAAAATCAGTAATCGTGAAGTCCACTTCATGGCCTACACCTGCAACCACCGGAATTTTCGATGCATAGATTGCCCGTGCCACGCTCTCTTCGTTAAATGACCAAAGGTCTTCAATCGAGCCGCCGCCTCGAGAAATAATTACTACATCACTTTGCTTGCGTTGGTTGATCGCCGCTAAGGCCTCTACAATTGCAGCAGCAGAGTCATCACCTTGTACAGGCACTGCATATATTTGGATCCTTAAAAGTGGGTAGCGGCGACGAAGAACGCTCAGGATATCGCGTATCGCGGCTCCAGTGGCTGAAGTGATGATGCTTACCACTTTTGGATATTCTGGAAGTGGTTGTTTGTTATCAGTTTCGAACAGTCCCTCTTCGTTAAGCTTGTGTTTTAACGCTTCATATTTGCGTTGCAGCACGCCAACACCGGCCTCTTCCATGTGTTCAACGGTAAGCTGATATTCACCTCGGGGTTCATATACCCCAACACGTGCTCGAACTAAAACTTGCATGCCATTCTCAGGTTGAAATGCTAAGCCCCGATTCGAATTGCGGAACATTGCACAGCGTACCTGTGCTTGAGCGTCTTTTAGGGAAAAGTAGATATGTCCAGACGCAGGTCGTGCCACATTTGAGAGTTCACCTTCTATCCACAATAATGGAAAATTTTGTTGTAAGAGCTGCTTAACCTCTCGATTAAGTTGGTAAACGGAGTAGATTTGGCGTTCTTCTAGATCCATTCCTATTTGCGAGCTATCCATATTGACCATGGTTAGTATGATACTAGATTATCGAAACAAGTTTACCGCGTATGTAGCAATCACTATAATTACCCGCCACTCTGGCACAGGACTGCACCATGCGAATCAAACAAGACGCGCTAACATTTGATGATGTTTCACTCGTTCCCGCTCATTCTAACGTGCTGCCAAGGGACGTTGATCTCAAGACAAAACTCACGCGAGAAATCAGTCTTAATATGCCACTGGTATCTTCAGCAATGGATACCGTTACCGAAGCTCGCTTGGCGATCGCCATGGCTCAAGAGGGTGGTTTCGGCGTCGTTCATAAAAACCTCTCTGTCGCACAGCAAGCCAATGAAGTGAGTGCGGTTAAAAAATTTGAAAGCGGAGTGATTAAAGAACCTATTTGTGTTGAACCAAATACAAGTATTGGGGATGTTCTGGAACTTACGCGAGAAAAAAATATATCAGGTGTGCCTGTAGTTTCAGGCGAATCATTGGTGGGTATCGTTACAAGTCGTGATTTGCGTTTTGAAAAACGCAGGGACGAGCCGGTATCTAAAATTATGACACCACAAGAACGGCTGGTAACCGTTAATGAAGGCACGAGCAAAGGCGAAGTTAAAAAATTATTACATGAACATCGCATTGAAAAAGTATTAGTAGTCAATAATGATTTTGAATTGCGCGGTTTAATCACCGTTAAAGATATTCAAAAATCTAAAGACTTCCCATTAGCCTGTAAAGATCATGAGGGAAGATTGCTGGTCGGTGCAGCAGTGGGTGTAGGGGCTGATACAGATGAGCGTGTTACCGCACTTGTGCAAGCAGGGGTGGATGTAATTGTAGTAGATACGGCGCATGGCCATTCTCAAGCTGTTCTGGATCGTGTCAGTTGGGTCAAGAAGAACTTTCCGGAAGTGCAAGTGATAGGCGGCAATATCGCAACCGGTGAAGCTGCGTTAGATTTGGTTAAGGCCGGTGCAGATGCAGTCAAGGTTGGAATAGGGCCAGGTTCAATATGCACTACACGTATTGTTGCTGGAGTAGGTGTGCCACAGATCAGTGCGGTGGATAATGTTAATGAAATGATTAATGGCCAAGTGCCTATCATTGCAGATGGAGGAATTCGCTATTCGGGTGATATTGCAAAGGCTGTGGCTGCAGGTGCAAACACCATTATGCTGGGTGGTTTGTTTGCAGGAACAAAAGAAGCGCCTGGTGAAGTGGAGTTGTATCAAGGTCGTTCGTATAAAAGTTATCGCGGCATGGGTTCGTTATCTGCAATGCAACAAGGCTCTAGTGATCGTTATTTCCAAGACAATGAAAGTGCTGCTGACAAGTTTGTGCCAGAGGGTATTGAGGGACGTGTACCTTACAAAGGCACGGTGGTTAATATTATTCAACAACTTCTCGGCGGGCTTCGATCAAGTATGGGCTATGTAGGCTGTGGCACGATGGAAGATATGCGTACTAAGCCGGAGTTTGTAAAAATCTCTGCGGCAGGTAACCGTGAAAGTCATGTGCATGATGTCACTATTACTAAAGAAGCGCCTAATTATCACGTTGAATAAACAAGTTTCATGCACTAATCCAAGTTGTCGCTCATGAAAAACATTCATGCTGATAAAATATTGATTCTTGATTTTGGGTCTCAGTACACACAGTTAATTGCAAGACGTGTGCGCGAGTTGGGTACTTATAGTGAAATTTATCCTTGGGATATCGCGTTAGATAGAATCACAGCCTTTAATGCTAAAGGCATTATTTTATCTGGTGGTCCAGAATCGGTCACGCTAGAAAATACTCCCGTAGTTTCAAAAGAATTGCTCAATCTGGGTGTTCCTGTGCTTGGCATTTGTTATGGCATGCAAGCGATAGCAAGCCAAATGCAAGGTGAAGTAGAAGAGTCTAATGAAAAAGAATTTGGTTATGCAAAAGTTAATGTTGAAAATAATAGTGAACTGTTATCAGAACTTTTTGATCAGTTAGAAGAAAGCGATAAAGCTATTTTAGATGTTTGGATGTCACATGGAGATCGTGTGGCTAGTTTGCCAAAAGGTTTTGAGGTCATTGCCAGTACAGAAAGTGCGCCTATTGCTGCAATCGAAAATAAAGAAAAGCAGTTGTATGGTTTGCAGTTTCATCCTGAAGTTACACACACTAAGCAAGGCAAAAAAATATTAGGTCGATTTATTCATGATATATGTCGTTGTAGTTCTGATTGGACTTCAGCAAACATTGTTAATGAATCAATTAAAAATATAAAACAACAAGTGGGGGATGATCAGGTTGTTCTAGGTTTGTCGGGAGGTGTCGATTCTTCGGTAGTAGCCGCATTGCTACATAAAGCTATTGGCAAACAATTAACATGCATATTTGTAGACACAGGACTATTACGTTTGAACGAAGGTGATCAAGTAATGGAAACGTTTGCAGAACATATGGGTGTTAAAGTTATCCGCGTAAATGCAGAGCAACAATATTTGCAAGCATTACAAGGTGTTGTTGATCCTGAGAAAAAACGCAAAATCATTGGCAACCTGTTTATAAAGATCTTTGAAGATGAGTCAGCAAAATTAAGTAATGCAAAATGGTTAGCGCAAGGCACAATCTATCCCGATGTTATCGAATCGGCAGGTGCATCAACCGGTAAAGCGCATCTGATTAAATCACATCATAATGTTGGCGGATTGCCGGATGATATGAAGTTAAAGTTAGTCGAGCCATTACGAGAACTGTTCAAAGATGAAGTGCGAAAAATGGGAGAACAATTAGGCTTGCCAAGCGAAATGATTTATCGACATCCGTTTCCTGGTCCAGGATTAGGGGTAAGAATCCTTGGTGAGGTAAAAAAAGAATTTGCAGACTTGTTGCGATTCGCAGACGACATCTTTATATCCGAGCTAAGAGCTTATGAATTGTATGATGAAGTTTCTCAGGCTTTTGCTGTGTTCCTACCAGTTCGATCGGTCGGAGTAATGGGCGATGGTCGTCGATATGATTATGTGATCGCATTGCGAGCGGTAGAGACCGTCGATTTTATGACGGCACGGTGGGCACATCTGCCGTATGAGTTTCTTGATCATGTTTCTCGTCGTATCATTAACGAGATAGATGGGATATCAAGAGTTACGTATGATATTTCGGGAAAGCCGCCTGCAACAATTGAATGGGAGTGAGGGTTTGTATTACGTTGGGTTTAAAAGGTAAGCCTATAAAGTACACCTGACTTCTAGCGTCTCATTGATTTGCACCTATATTTGCTTCGTTTAATCCTGTATCGAGAAGGTTCATTATCCCGTATTTTAGTTTGTTTCATTATTCAGGTTTCTTTGCCTGATATATCGGCATGAAGTATTGGTCTGTTTTTCGTGCCTGGTTCACCGTCCTCATGAGACAATCAGAATTAATTTCTTACCTCCTTGGGAAGAGAGTATTCTAATCCTACAACCGTTCTAAACTAGAGATCACTATATTGACATCCGGCATGCAAAGACATGATGTATACAACTGTCTCTCGATGAGCTACCAGTTTGAGATATTAAGTGTTAGATATTAAACGTGAGACATTATTTACAATGTATTAAGTCAAAGAATAAGTATGTTGTGGAAAATGTATAATGGAAACTAATTGCTAACCGATTTCATCATGACGTTTTTAACCTTCAATTTGCCGCTTATTACGATATTGCCTTTTATTGGTGCAATTTTTGCTGCATGGGGTTCTTCATTAAATCGACTTGCTTCCGCCTGGGTGGCAGCGACAGTTACTATTCTCGGTCTCATTCTGTTAGCACCATCCATGAGCGGTGCATTCGCGGGTGAAACGATCATTCAGAGTTGGTCGTGGATACCTGCCATAGGGTTGGAGTTTGCATTTCGACTTGATGGTCTAGCCTTGTTGTTTGCCTTTCTAATATTAGGTATTGGATTACTCGTTATTATTTATGCACGTTACTACCTACATACAAAAGATTGCATGGGAAGGTTTTTTGCATATTTGTTAATCTTTATGGGTTCAATGCTGGGCATTGTGCTTTCAGAAAATATCATTCAACTGCTAATATTTTGGGAACTAACTTCGCTTTCTTCCTTTTTACTGATCAGTTATTGGCAGTATCGTGAAGATGCACGTGAGGGTGCATCGATGGCGCTGGCGATAACCGGTGGTGGTGGCTTAGCGTTGTTGGCTGCAATACTTTTGCTTGGAAATATTGTCGGCAGTTATAACTTAAGCGATGTCTTAGCTGCGGGTGATGTAGTGCGCTCGCATGAATTATATTTACCCATACTGATCCTTTTTCTAATGGGTGTTTTTACAAAATCAGCACAATTTCCTTTTCATTTTTGGCTGCCACATGCCATGGCGGCACCCACTCCGGTGTCAGCTTATTTGCACTCAGCCACTATGGTGAAAGCAGGGATCTTCCTGCTAGCGCGATTTTTCCCAGTTTTTTCAGATACGCCTGAATGGACCTTGTTAGTGGGTGGCGCTGGTCTGATTACATTGTTATTGGGTGCCTACATGGCATTGTTTAAACATGATATTAAAGGTTTACTTGCGTATTCAACAATCAGTCATCTTGGGTTAATCACTTTATTGTTTGGTTTTGGAACGCAGTTAGCTGCTGTAGCAGCAATCTTTCATATTATTAACCATGCAACGTTTAAAGCTTCCTTGTTTATGGTCGCCGGTATTATTGATCATGAAACGGGCTCGCGTGATATGCGCAAGCTTAACGGGATGTTTAAATATATGCCGCATACTGCTGTGCTGGCAATTATTGCTTCGTCAGCTATGGCAGGTGTTCCGTTATTAAACGGTTTCTTAAGTAAAGAAATGTTTTTTGAACAAACGCTAACGGCCGTTTCCGAGACACCTTTGATTTTGATTCTGCCAGTTTTAGTTACCTTAGCGGCAATTTTTGCGGTGGCTTATTCATTACGTTTCATTCATGACGTGTTTTTTAATGGCGAACCTATTGATCTACCTAAAACACCGCATGGTCCGCCACTGTTTATGAGAATTCCAGTCGATTTATTAGTGCTGATTTGTTTGGCTGTCGGAATTTTTCCTATGATTGTAGTTTCACCTATTTTAGCTGTGGCAGTTGCTGGCAGTTTGCAGACTGCGCCACCCGACTACAGTCTGGCTATTTGGCACGGATTTAATTTGCCTTTGGTAATGAGTGTTTTAGCGTTGGTATTAGGTGCAGTGGTGTATCTATATCGTGAGCGTTTGTTTGCATGGCATGAACGCAAAGTTGAAAGGTTGGATGCACGTATCATTTATCATTTTATATTCAATCATATAACCACTGTAGCAAATGTTGTTACACGTTCGTTTGATAAAGGTTCTTTGCAGAATGCTATTGCCTGGATCATGGGTACTGCTTTTTTCGCAGGTGTTATTGGTTTCATGTATGGATCATCTTCTGTGTTTGGCCAAAGAGAGTTGTTACCAATTGATGGGGTTAGTTTACTTGCTGCTGTAATAATTATTGCTGCTAGCATCATGACGGTGGTCATGCATCACAAACGTTTAATTGCGGTAATCATGGTAGGAGCTGTTGGCTTAATTGTTGCGCTTATATTTGTAAAATTTTCAGCTCCAGATTTGGCCTTGACACAACTATCCGTAGAAGTCGTAACAATTGTATTGTTATTGCTTGCGCTTTATTTTTTGCCGCAAAACAGTCCTCAAGAAATTAGTCGACTACGCATATCACGGGACATACTCATATCAATATTATCTGGTGTTGGGGTCATGGTGATGTCGATGGCGGTTATGACACGAAATTTTGCACCTATCTCTGATTTTTTCCTGGCAAATTCTGTACCGGGTGGTGGCGGTACCAATGTCGTGAATGTGATTTTGGTTGATTTTCGTGGTACTGATACTTTGGGTGAAATTGTGGTACTCGCATTAGCAGGTTTGGGTATATTCGCTTTATTGCAAGGCTTAAAGTTGAAGGCACCCTTGCGAAATGAAACAGGTTATAAATGGAATGAAGATGTTCATCCCCAAATTATGCAAACCTTAACAAGGTTGCTGTTTCCATTGATGTTAATGGTAGCCGTCTTTATTTTTATACGTGGGCATAACTTACCGGGAGGTGGTTTTATTGCGGGCCTCATAGCAGCTGTAGCGTTGATAGTACAGTACTTGGCAAATGGTATTACATGGACCGCCGCAAGACTTAAGATTGATATGCATTGGGTAATAGGGTGGGGCTTATTATTCGCGGTCGTCACTGGTTTGGTTTCTATGGTCCTAGGTCATCCTTTCATGACGACAACCTTTACTTATCTAACATGGCCGGTAGTTGGTAAGTTTGAGGTGGCGAGTGCTATTGCATTCGATTTGGGTGTGTTTCTTGTGGTCGTCGGTTCAACCGTGATGAGCTTAGTGCAGCTTGGTAAATTAAGCGATGAGTCGCATCAACAGCAGGAGATGCGGTAGTGGAGTGGTTGCTTGCGTTAGTGATTGGAGTGTTAACCGCATCAGGCGTGTATTTAACCTTGCGTGCACGCACATTTCCGGTAGTGATGGGATTAACGCTGTTAGCCTATGGGGTCAATGTTTTTTTATTTGCGATGGGAAGATTAACCATTGGTTCACCCGCAGTTATTGATGCTTCGGTTAGTGTGTATAGTGATCCTTTACCTCAAGCATTAGTATTAACCGCAATTGTCATTGCGTTTGGTATGACAGCATTTTTAATTGTACTAGCGCTCAGGGCCCGCGGGGAATTGGGCAATGATCATGTGGATGGAATAGACCTTGCTAAAGATGAGTTGCCGTTAGAAGAAAGTAATTCTAACAACATTCAAGAACAATACTCGAATTCAAATCAACCGGAGAGTCAAGAATAATGCACATCGCTGCGTATCCGGTATTGTTGCCCTTGGTGGTGGCTTTTATTGTACTGTTTGCAAAAGCCAAAGGGCTGTTATGGCAACGTGTGATTAATCTATTAGCCGTTACAGGTTTGATATTCTTAAGTACAGCACTCATTAAAGAATCTTTATCTGGTTTGCATCAAGTTTATTTGTTAGGCAACTGGGTAGCACCTTTTGGTATTGTTTTAGTGCTAGATCAATTATCAGCATTAATGATAACGGTGACTTCTGTGCTTGCATTAGGAGCATTGGTTTATGCAATGGCCACCGACACCGATACGCACGGCGCTCACTTCCATGTTATGTTCATGTTGCTTCTGTTTGGTTTAAATGGTGCCTTTCTAACAGGCGACTTATTTAATCTTTTTGTATTTTTTGAAGTTCTGCTATTAGCTTCTTATGGCTTGCTGTTACATGGAGGTGGACGCCTTCGTACCAAGGCTGGTTTACATTACGTTATTATCAACATGGTAGGTGCGACATTATTCTTATTTGCAGTGGGCACACTGTATGGAATTTTAGGCACGCTTAATATTGCTGATATGTCAGCTAAAGTGGCCGTGTTGCCTGAGCAAGATTTAGGGGTTGTTGCTGCCGCGGGATTATTGTTGTTAGTCGTGTTTGCTACCAAGGCAGCAATGTTTCCATTGTATCTATGGTTGCCAATTGCTTATAGCAACACATCCGCTCCAGTGGCGGCTATGTTTGCCATTATGACCAAGGTGGGTCTGTATGCCATTGTCAGAGTGCATGGCACGATTTTCAATGATGCAGCAGGTAGCTTGGCAAACTTTTACACCCCCTGGTTATTGGGTTTGGGATTGATCACCATTATATTAGCTGCATTTGGGGTAATGTCTGCTAAAGGCTTGCGTGAACAAATAGCCTACCTGGTGTTATCGTCTGTTGCAGTTTTACTCATTGCAGTGGGGTTAAATAATCATTTAGCCTTAAGTTCCAGTTTTTATTATCTTATTCATTCCACACTGATTGCTGGGGGGTTATTTCTTTTGGCGGACATCATCTCGCGTGGTCGTGGTGAATTTGCGGATCGGTTTGAGAAAGGTTACGCGATGCCTGGCGCTATCCTAGTGGGAGCCATGTTTATTTTTGGTGCTGTGGCGATAACAGGTATTCCACCTTTGTCCGGTTTTTTCGGCAAAATACTCATCTTAAAAGCAGCACTTGATCATCCATGGTTTGCTTCGGTGCTGGGTATTGTTTTAGTGGCGAGCTTTTTGATGATTATTACAATGGCACGCACCGGTTCAGTGTTATTTTACAATGTACTGTCTGAAGATGTAGTGGATACTCAAGCAAGTGATGATAAGGATGGCGATTCTGTAAATCGTAATGTTGTAACCATGGTGCCTGGACGTATGTCAACGATCGCGATTATTTTCTTGTTTGCGATGAGTCCTCTATTAGTATTATTCGCACAACCTATAACGGCTTTTACAGAATCAGCTGCCAAACAACAATTGGACAGTAAAAATTATATTGAAGCTGTCTTGTCTAAACAGGCAGTAGAGTCAGGAAAAGACTGATGTCCAAATCTATGCTTAATAAAATAGTGCCTCATCCTATACTTAGTCTAATGTTGTGGCTTATCTGGTTATTGCTTAACAATACTGTGTCCGCAGGCCATATGTTACTAGGCTTTATATTTGCAATTTTAATTCCATTGTTTACCGCTAGCTTTAGGCCAGATAAAGTATGCATTAGAGCGCCCTTAACGTTGTTAAAATATCTTGCTACAGTGATGTGGGATATCATTGTCGCTAATCTGATGATCGCAAAGTTAGTGATAGGTCGAAATGATAAGTTAATGCCAGCATTTTTTCGTATCGAGTTAGACATTCAAACTCCGCTTGGCATTAGTTTTTTGGCTAATACAATTTCGCTAACTCCAGGTACTGTTTCATGTGATCTTACGAGTGATAGTCGTTATTTATTAGTGCACGCGCTAC
>CAZVPJ010000049.1:0-10820 GCA_964629035.1 uncultured Thiotrichales bacterium
CTTTCCTGCATCGTCATGGCCTCATGCAAGTTAGGGTCAAAAACTTCACCTAATGGATTTAGCTCTTCTACTGAGAACTTTTCAAACACACTGCTGAACATCTTTAGCGTTAATTCAGTACCCTCTTGCAGCTTTGTTACATCAATATCTTCAGCATTTAAACCAAGCTCTAAACTGTCTTTAACTTGCAATAACTCATTAGCAAATTTTTCTATTGCGTATTTATGAGCATTCGATACATCACGCTCTGTACGCTTACGCATATTTTCCATTTCAGCTTGCATGCGTAACATTTTTTCATGGTATTCAGTAGCTTTTTGCTGAGCATCCTCTAGTTGTTGGTCTGGTTCTTGATCGATCTGATTGTCATTTAAATCGTTTTCATCAGAGCCACTACCCTCAGACTGAACCTCTTCTTGGTGTTGATTGGTTTCATGCTCAGCTTCAGGTGTTGACTCGTTCACAATTGATTCATCCATATCTGTATTTTTGTACTTGTTGTTGTTGCTCTTGCTCTAGTTCTGGTTTCGCCCAGAATGGGATACAAGGTTTGTTAAATATGTAGGTGAAATTTCACTATTCAACCCTAAATGTTCATATTTTTTTACTTCCTGTCGTGTAAAGCCTCGCCCAGCAGCTTAGCCGTTAGATCTACAATGGGTATTACTCTTTCGTAAGACATTCGAGTTGGTCCCACTACCGCTAAAACCCCCATTATCTCGTCGTCTACCGCATAAGGTGAGGTGACTACACTACAATCATCAAGCGCTTTATAGCCAGATTCTTGGCCAATAAAAATCTGTATTCCCTCGGCACATATGCATCGATCAAGTAAATTCAAAAATTCTCGTTTTTGACTAAACGCATCGAACAAGCCACGTAGCTTATAAATATCGGATAGCTCCTCATATTCCATTAAATTAGTTTGTCCTACGACTACATAATCAGGCTCACCTTTAGTCGTATCAGAAAATACTTTTTCTCCCATTTCTACCGCAGAGCGCATTAACTCATTCATATTTTCGCGAACATGATCTAGCTCTTGGAGTATCTTTTGCCTTGCCATGACCAAGTCTTGTCCGGCGCATAACTCATTCAAATAATTTGCCGCTTGCTCTAATTCTGAAGGACTATATTCTCGATCTGTATGTATGATCCGGTTTTGCACTTCTTTTTGATTAACGATTAATATTGCAAGAACACGATGATCAGATAAGGGTAAAAATTCTATCTGTCGTAATTCAACGCGGTCGTGTTTTGGTAAAGTCACTACACCCGCCATACTGGTTAACCCTGATAGCAGACCAGACGCGCTTTCCACCAAGCCATTACTACTTAAGTTTGAAGTAAGGTCTTTAGTAACTCGAGTCACTAAATCATTTGTTAACGGCTGAACCTTCAGCATGGTGTCGACAAACAAGCGATAACCTTTGGTGGTTGGAACGCGACCTGCAGAGGTATGGGGTGCTTCTACGAAACCCATCTCTTCCAGATCTGCCATTACATTGCGAACCGTCGCAGGACTGATATCTAGCTCAGACATCTTCGCTAGATTTCGTGAACCCATCGGTTGCCCGTCTGTTATGTAGCTTTGCACCAACACTTTCAATAAGTGCTGAGCCCGCACATTTAACGAACTATTTAAATCATCATTACGCGTCATAATTAGATAGCAGTGTTTTTCCAAATGATTATTTAGCACTCAGTATAGTAGAGTGCTAAATAATCATTGCAGCCAACCCATTTCATGTCAAGAAGGCAGATTGTAGAGTGTGTAGCCCATGGTGTATGCGCTAGATCCATGGTAGCTTTAATATAAATCAATGACATAAACCACTCGTGAGCCAGTTTTCAAAAATCGGTATTATCTCTAAGCCTGACGATCCAGCGATTGCTAAAACCGTTCAGTCTTTATATCAATATCTTCAAGGCGAATCACTTGATGTCTTTACCGATCAAGTCACTGCCTCGTTTCTAAAATCTGAGTCCATTTCACCCTCCAGCCACGATGAACTTGCTGAACAGTGCACACTGGTCATCGTTGTGGGGGGTGACGGCACCATATTGCATGCAGCGCAGTCGCTTATTCAGAAAGAGATCCCTTTGCTGGGTATCAATCTTGGCCGTTTAGGGTTCCTTGCCGAAATTAGTCCACGAGAAATTGAGAAACAACTTGATCAAATTCTCAAGGGAGAATTTATAGAAGCCCAGAGAATTGTTTTACAAGCCAGCATGATACGTAACGGGGAAACCATTGGCACATGTTGCGCCATAAACGATGTTGTAGTTCACGCTAAACAAATGGTTCGAATGATCGAATTAGAATCACGAGTCGATAATCACTATGTAAATACGCTTCGCGCAGACGGCTATATTGTTGCTACTCCCACCGGTTCGACCGCCTATGCATTATCTGGTGGCGGGCCTATTTTACATCCTAATGTAGATGCGATTGTTCTGGTTCCCATTTGCCCACACACACTGAGTAATCGCCCCATTGTGGTCAATGCAGATAGCCACATTGAAATTTTATTATCCGAACAAAATCGACATACCGCTCTGGCATCAATTGACGGGCAAATTGATATGGACTTCATGCCTGGAGACACTATTATTATAGAGAGATGCAAACATGCGTTGCGTCTAATCCAACCTAAAAATTATGATTATTATGATGTGTTACGCGCTAAACTGCGCTGGAGCACCTCACCCGACACTAGTAATACGTAAGCACCTTAATCTCTAGCAAGCATGCTTAAATCTATTTTTATTAAAAATTTTGCGATCATTGATGAACTCGAGCTAGATTTTTTTGATGGTATGAGCGTACTTACTGGGGAAACGGGTGCTGGAAAATCTATTATTATTGATGCGCTTAATCTCGCTCTCGGCAATCGAGCCGATCGTTTTGTTGCGCGCACAGAAAATGAAAATGTTGAAGTAGTTGCCACTATCGATGCCAGCAGTTCTAAAGATGCAATCTCCTGGCTTAAAGAACATGACCTTGATGATGATAATGAATGTGTTTTACGACGCGTCATCAATAAGGATGGTAAATCCAAAGCATATATAAACAATAGCCCTTCTTCTGTTGCCGCATTACGAAGCCTAGGTGATTTATTTGTTGACGTGTATGGACAACACGAACATCAATCCCTTATGCGACTCGACATGCAAAGGCAGTTACTTGATGGCTTTGCCAATAACAATAAGCTTATAGATAAACTATCAACCGTGTTTCGCCTCTGGCAAAGTCTACAAAACCAATTAGAAATTGCACAAACCAGTCAAGCAGACACACGCGCAAAACTTGAATTACTTCGGTATCAGTTTCAAGAATTTGAAGAGTTGAATTTACAAAGCGGTGAATATGAAGAAATAAATGAAAAATTCATTTTATTAAACAATTCCAAAGAGCTAAATGAAAACAGCTTACGCATATCACAACAACTTGCTGGCGATAGTGAAGATTCTATATATGACTTACTAAGCGCTTTAATCAACGATGCTGATAAATATGCTGCCATTGATAATGATCTAAACGAACCATTAGAACTATTACGCAACATTCACATACAAACCAAAGAAGTTGCGACCAGCTTGCGAAGTTACTCTGAAAAAATATCATCCAACCCTCAAGAGCTACAACTTCTCGAAGACCGAATCAGCAGAATAGAAGAGATTTCTCGCAAACATAAAGTAAAACCTAAACAACTTGTAGCCATGCATGCCTCCATAAAGGAGGAATTAGAGTCAATTGAAAAAGGCAATGAGGATCCTGATAAAATCGAAGCATCTATGCAAGAAGCGGAGAAGCTTTATAGAACTACCGCTAAGAAAATCAGTAGCGCACGCAAGAAGGCTGCTAACGAACTTAATAAAAAAATAACGGATTCGATGCAAGCGTTAGGCATGCAAGGTGGTCGTTTTCATATCCAAATTGAACCTAAAAAATCGACTGATTTAACATTAAATGGCTTGGATGAAATACAGTTTTTAGTCAACACTAATCCTGGTCAATCATTACGCGCACTCAACAAAGTTGCATCAGGCGGTGAACTTTCAAGATTGAGTCTTGCCATTCAAATGGCTACTTCAAATAATTTAAAAATACCCACCCTTATTTTTGACGAAGTCGACACCGGTGTTGGTGGTGCAACCGCAGAAATTGTTGGCAAACATCTACGCAAACTAGGCCATAATGCTCAGGTGTTCTGTGTAACACATCTACCTCAAGTAGCTGCACAATCTCATCACCATTACAAAGTTAACAAATTCGAAAAAAATGAATCCATAGCAACTAATATATCTCATCTAACCGAAGAAGATCGAATCACTGAACTTGCGCGTATGTTAGGTGGCGTAGAACTTACAAAAAATACACAGGAGCATGCAAAAGAAATGCTCCGTCAAAGCAAAGCATAAAATATGAATTATTTAAAAATAGTAGCCTACTCTTTATTCTTTAGCGTACTGATTAGCTGCCAAAGCAAATTATTAACCGTTCACAAAATTGATGTGCAACAAGGCAATGCACTCGATGTAGAAATGGTAGATAAAGTTAAAATTGGTATGACCCAAGACCAGGTTCAGTTCGTACTTGGAAGTCCACTTATTACAGACAGTTTTCATCCCGAACGTTGGGATTACATTTATTTATTTACGCCTGGTTATGGAGAACAAGAAAAACGACAGTTAACATTGATATTTGATCGCGGGGAAGTAATAGAAATCGATAAACATAATATTGAAAGTAGCTCTATTGCCAGCGATACAGCAGAAAAAGATAAGATCACCAAAACCAAGAAGAAAAATAAGGAAAAAGAATTAAGCGAAAAAGAAGAAAAAGATCAAAAAATAATTGAGAAGCAAGCAGACACGCTAAATGAAGTGTTAAAAGAAAACAAAAACCCAGACAACTAAATCTCTAACTAGATTTTACAAAAGATATTATTAAGCAGGTAATTGAATAAGAAATTATTTGCAATCACCTATTCGATTACCTTCCCACGTTGTTGACATCGTAAATTCTTGCCCACTGAAATTGGCTTTAATTTCCATTTCACCCGTGATAGAGCTACCAGCGGACTGAGCACTGCCCTCACCTATCATTGCCACACCTTCATTCACACATTGTATGGACCATTGCATTGATTTTGGATTTGCATTCGACTCTAGAACTTTACAGCCTGTATTGTCATCCATCATTCGTTCAGGACTAATCTCTGTCTCTTCAATACAGTCTTGAGATACATTTTCATGTGTACCACCAGGACTCACAACTGTGCTTTTTGTTTCCCACATGCCTGGCTCTACCTTCATTCCACCCGCCAACAACAATCCAACTGAAGAACTATACAGTGCAAAAATCAAAATGGCCTTGAAGGATATTTTTAACATATTGAACCCCTGTAATAGATCTATAAAATAATTTAAAGACTTGTGCATTATATATTTACAATCATGGTACTTATATTAACCCCGCACGAAGCCGGCGAGCTTGCATAGGATCCATTGTTAAAGGCCTATATATTTCAACTCGATCTTGGTCTTGCAGTATTTGCGTATTTTGTACGATTTTTCCATAAATACCAACCCGCATGTTTTCAGACTGAATTTCAGTATGCTTTTTGAGTAATCGTGATTCGCTTATAGCATCTTCAACTGTGCTATTTGCAGGCAGCTCCACAGTCACAAGCTCTTGATGGTCTGGTAACGCGTAAACAACATACACACACAGAGTTTGCTCATTTACCATAAATTTGCTGCGCTCTTTCTGTAAATGCTGAAACGAGTTTGTTCGCTACTTGATTAAAAATGGGTCCCAATGTTTTTTCATAAAGAATATTAGAAAATGAAAACTTCATATCCAACTCAACTTTACATGCTTGTTCACCCAAGTCATGAAAAACCCATGTGCCAACCAAATGCTTAAAGGGTCCTTTCACTAACCGCATCGTAATTTCTTTATCAGGATCTAACTCATTTCGGGTAGTTACAGATGCTTTGATGCCACGTTTAGCAAAACTCATGGTTGCTTGTTTCTCTTCTAAGCTCTCACTATGCACCTCACATTGAACACACCAAGGCACAAATTCCGGATATGAATCCGTATCATTAACTAAATTAAACATTTGAGCTACAGAAAAAGGCACTAATGCACTGCGTTGGACATGTGTCATAACGTTTAAGCAACAAGATTTAACTTTTCAAGAATACCTAGCACATGAAGAAATATAAGTGTCACACCAATGGGTGTGACATACCTGGCCAAGAAACGCCAAACTTTGTATGCAACTTCATTTTTGATTTTTAGTTCTTCACGTCGTGATTTTTCTGTCATCAACCATGCCGCAAAGATACAAATTAATAATCCACCTAGTGGCAACATGATATTTGAAGTTAAATAATCGAGTAAATCAAAAAACGATTTTCCTTCCAGAAAGGTACCATTAAAGACTTCAATCTTTTTCCAACTGTTAAACGAGTATACCGTCCCTAATCCCAATCCCCATACGACTAAGCCACATATCATTGAAGAAACAAAACGTGAGATTGAAAATTTTTCTATCAACCAAGCCACTGCAGGCTCAATTAGAGATATTGCTGATGTCCACGCAGCAAACACTAACAAGATGAAAAATATTGTGCCGAACACTAAGCCACCTGTCATTTGTCCAAATGCTAATGGCAAAGTATTGAAAATTAACCCTGGACCCTGACTAGCTTCCAAACCATTTGCAAATACAATCGGAAAAATAGCTAAGCCTGCCAATATAGCAACCAAAGTATCGGCAAATGCAACTTGAAAACTGGTGGTAGCGATAGAGGCATCGTCTGGCAAATATGCGCCGTACATCATGATGGCGCCCATACCTAAACTTAAGCTAAAAAATGCCTGTCCCATTGCCTTAAGTACTACTTCAGGGCTTATTTTTGAAAAATCTGGAGTGAATAAGAACTTCAGCCCCTCTATGAACTCACCTTCGAATACTGCATATCCGATCATAATGATGATTAAAACAAACAACGCAGGCATTAAGATGCGAACAGCCTTTTCCAAACCATTACTCACCCCACGAACGACCACTAACATCGTTAGAATAATAAATACGCTATGCCAAAAAAGTAGTCGCTGAGGATTTGAAATTAAATTATTAAATACATCACCAGCCTGTTCACTCGTCAGACCAGAAAAAGTACCCGATGCAGTCTCTAACACGTAAGCAAGCGCCCATCCCGCAATAACGCTGTAATAAGAAAGAATTAAAAATCCTGCGAGCACACCCATCAACCCGAGTAAACGCCACATCCTGCTGCGCTTTTCCTCTCTCGCAATAGTCGTCATGGTATTGATAGGGCTACTTCTGCCACGCCTTCCAAGCAATACTTCAGACATCATTACTGGGATGCCAAATATCACGATGCATAACAAGTACAATAGAACAAACGCACCACCGCCATTCTCACCTGCTACATACGGAAATTTCCATATATTACCCAAGCCGACAGCAGATCCAGCCGCCGCAAGCACGAAGGCAAAGCGGGAGGACCAATATCCATGAATCGAAGTTCTGACTGTTGACATAGTTTTTTATTTTAATTTGGGGTTATAAATCTAGCAGATTTATCGCAAGTGATTCAAAACCATCAAATTATCATCGAATGCTTATCTTAAATACACCATAATACCCTGATGGCAAAGGCAAAGCATAAATCAGATAATACAATCGCGGTTAATAAAAAAGCCCGTCACGACTTCTTTATTGAAGAAAAAATCGAAGCGGGCCTGGTCTTAGAGGGCTGGGAAGTCAAGAGTTTGCGAGCAAAAAGTGTACAACTGAAAGAAAGCTATGTACTTGTAAAAAACATGGAAGCCTGGCTACAAGGTGCACATGTCAGTCCGTTGCCGTCAGTATCAACACACAAAACGCCCGACCCTACCCGTACCAGAAAGCTCTTAATGCACAATAAAGAACTTTCAAGATTAGTCGGTGCGGTTGACCGAAAAGGCTATACGCTTGTTCCCTTGTCAATGTATTGGAAGAAAGGCATGGCTAAACTAGAAATAGGATTAGCAAAAGGCAAACAAAAACAAGATAAACGCGCCAGCATTAAAGAGCGAGATTGGCAACGTGATAAACAACGATTACTAAAACGCAACTAGTTGTATTTTTCTGGTAGCACTTTTCTGGTACTACTTTTCTGGTACCAGTTTCCTAATACTATTCCCTAGCGCATAGGCCATCCATTATTGGCCTGGCACAATTGTAAAAAATGTTTACGCTAGATCGGATCGTCTACCTAGATAATAAGCAAATACTTGTGCTTAGTTGGTGCTAACACCACAGTTAAATACACCAGACTTAGCTTCTTTTTGTGTAGCTTCTATGCATTCAATGTATGAATCAAATTCACCCACAATAGTTGATTCACTTGTATTCGCATTAGCAAATACTTCACCTACCCATTTACCACTTGCAGTTCCCCCATCGTCACCACATGCCGTTAGCATTACAACAAATATACTAGATACTAAAATCTTACCTAACATTAGACATCTCCACGTAAGTTAATTCTTGAATTCATTCTTGGGGTTTTCTTTCAGCTGTATGTTTATAACAGTGTATGAGAAATTATTGGCAAAAGGTAACCAAAATCAGGCCACTCAGCAACCATTAAACATATTTTTTGTTTATTTAGTCAGACTTAGTATTCAACCAAACGCAATCCACATCACTTTCTTGTTGAATTTTGGTTAAAAATGCATCGTGTGCTTGCAATTCTTCATCGTTAGCATAAATAACTTTTAGTGCATCACGATTTTCATCAACTCCTGCCTGCATTTGCATTCTTTTTGCCGAAGAATCTGAATTTGCCGCTAAACTAAGACTCGTTTGGCCACCAGTTATGGCAAGATATACATCAGCAAGTATTTGCGCATCTAATAACGCGCCGTGCAACTCTCGATGAGAGTTATCAATATCGTAGCGCCTGCATAACGCATCCAAGTTATTTTTTTGCCCAGGATGCATTTTCCTAGCCATGCTCAATGAATCAATTACCTCACAGCATGTATTTATATCGGTAATTTTATGGCCCGCCAATTTTAATTCCGCATTGATGAAACCTACGTCAAAACTAGCATTGTGAATGATCAATTCAGAATCTGTGACAAATTCTATAAAATCATCAGCAATATTTGAAAAACTTGGTTTGTCTGCGAGAAACTCAAGTGAGATTCCATGCACTTCTTGAGCACCGGCATCAATCTCTCGCTCTGGATTAAGGAACTGATGGTATTGCTGATCTGTTGTACGACGATGAAGAATTTCTACACAGCCAATCTCAATGATTCGGTGTCCTTGAGATACCTCTAGTCCGGTCGTTTCTGTGTCGAGTACTACTTGTCGCATGTATTGAATATTAGGAAGTAACAAGGATGGCTACAATAACAGATTATCAATCGCCTCATTCGCTAATTGATCCACTCGCTCATTTTCGACATGTCCACTATGCCCTTTAACCCACTCCCATGTAACATCATGTTGCTCAACCAAATTATCAAGCTGTTTCCATAAGTCTTCGTTCTTAACAGGTTTTTTAGCAGCTGTTTTCCAACCATTCTTTTTCCAATTCGAAAGCCATTGCTGAATGCCATCCATAACATAACGAGAGTCTGTAGTTACATGAACCGCACAAGATTTAGTTAGTTTTTCAAATGCAGAAATTACGGCTTGCAACTCCATACGATTATTGGTGGTTTCTTTTACCGCACCATTAATATGGGTCTCTTTACCTGCATAACGGAGAATCGCCCCCCAGCCTCCTGGCCCTGGGTTACCTCTGCATGCTCCGTCTGTAAAAATTTCAACCCGATTTTGAGCCATATTAATTTTGGTCTGCTTTTCTAGTCTTTATCGTTACGACTTTTTCTTGCGGTTGGCTCAGGTACGCTTACAGGAATCATACGACGACGCGGCTTCCACGGTTGCAACATTGGAGTAAGTGTAAGTTCACGCTTCTTAGCCACCAATATCTGTAAGCCACCTAAACGGCCTAACCCCACACGTTCAGCTTTATTTAAAAACTGCATACGTTGTTGAAATTTCTCATTTTGTATGGGTGGCTGCATGCCTACATGCTCAATGGTCAGTAACTTGAACCCTAATAATGAAAGCCAATCCTTCAACCTTCTCGCAGTGTAAAAGTGTGCTGCCCAGGGTGCGCGCTGGCTGCGCATCAACATCGCTTTACTTATACCCATCATACTGATTGGATTGAATCCTATTAACACCAAGTGCCCTTCAGAAATCATCACACGATGAATTTCTCTTAAAACTTGATGAGGTTTAGGTGAAATATCTAGCGTATGCGGCAACACAATTAAATCTAAAGTGTTTTGAGGAAATGGCAAAGCTAAAGGATTAGCCACAACATTACCTTTTTCAGTGCTTAAGGTCATGTATAGCTTTTGCCCAATCTTACTGCTCGAAATTAAATCAATATCATCAGCTAGCCCGCCTATTTGTAAGGCGTGATAACCAAACAATTCAGGCAACAACACCTCAAGCTTTAGCTGCAGTGCCTTGTATAAATTTTGCCCCGCAGGCGTTAAATACCACTCCTCCAATTGATGTGTGAATTTAACTGAATTATAAAGCACAGACTCTTTCATAACTTAATTCTACCTCAAAACAATTGTTTGTAACGCAAACTTTTCACAATAGATCAAGATTAAAGTACAGTGAGTTAATCACACTTTAAATTTAGTTGTTGAACTATTTAAGGGGTCTCTTTATGCTTCGCGTCAATGGAGA
>CAZVPJ010000050.1:0-10775 GCA_964629035.1 uncultured Thiotrichales bacterium
GCTGAGACACAAAAGGGAAATAAGACCAATAAGAGTTAATGAGGAGTAGTTGAAACAATGGCAACGGCACTAAAAAACTTTCATGATCCGTTAGATAATTATATACGGACCTTACCTGAACCCAACCGTGATATTCAGACGAAACGGGTAACCGTAAACCAAGGCGTTATTAGTAGCGTAGAAAACTTAACCTATGATACTTATAAAGTCGTTATACGATGTAACGAAGATGCTAAGCAAATCGTCTTCAAAGCAGGACAATATGCAACGATTACCGTGCCTGGATGTAGAAAGCCTCGTTCATATTCATTTGCACGCGCACCAGAAAATGAAAATAATAATGAATACTCATTTTTTATTCGACTTGTGCATGGCGGCAAACTTTCTAGCTGGATTGCTGGTGGTGATCGTGAAGGTGAGCATGTAAAAATTTCAGGTCCGCTTGGTAAATTTGGACTTGATGCGAGTAATAAAACGATGGTCTGCATTGCTGGCGGCAGCGGCATGAGTGCGATCAATGCCATAGTGGAGCAGGCATGTGATGCGCAGCTTGAGAGAGATTGCTACTTTTTCTATGGAGCAAGAACTCAGGCTGATTTATATTTGCATGATGAGATGAAAGAAATTGAGCGAAAGTGGAACAAGAATAATTCATTCAAGTTTGTGCCTGTTTTATCTGAAGAAGCAGAAGATAGTGATTGGGACGGTGCACGCGGTTTTGTAACCGAGCATTTTAAGAATGAATACTTAAGTAAAGGTGTAGTATCAGTTGATGATATGAAAGCATTCTTTTGTGGCCCACCCATTATGATTGATTTGGGTGTTGAGGCGTTAGTAGAGGCAGGTTTATCTGATGCTGATATTTATTTTGATAAATTTGAAGATGCTCGTTCACCTGCACCCGTTGTAGATAACACAAAATGTGTGTTGTGCGATGAATGTTTAATGGTTAAACCCACACCAAATTGTTTAGTAGAAGCAACAAATTTCAAAACAGATGGTGATGGCAAGATCGAAAGTTTTGAACGCGTGCAACCTGCAAAAACTTCAGGCCTATACTACAACTCGCTGTTTATTGATGAAAATGAATGTATACGGTGTTTTGCTTGTGTTGAAGCCTGTCCGCATGACGCTATTTCTGTAGATTACAGCAAGGTACCAAAAACGCTTAGGAAATACTCTTAAAGTTCATTGGTATTTAAAATTGGTTTACGGTTTATAAAGCTGCTGCGGGAAGTCCTTTAGCGGCTTTTTTTATGCATGTGATTGTGGGAATTATATTCTATTTCGCACAGTCCAATATTTGGTTGTTATTTTAATTTACTGGAGTCAAATACTTATGTATCCAATAAAATCATTTAAAGCATCTATTATGTTTGTTTTGATAGCATTAGTGACAATACTAGCTGGAATACAAATGAGTAATGCTTCATCACAAAAAGTTCATACCCCTGTAGTAGAGGAGATAGGTGAATTAAGTGATGAAGAATTATTAAAAATGGAGAAAGAGTTACAAAAGCCATTTAAAGAGTCCGGTCGATTTACCAAAGGGGTTTTATGGGAGATTGAAAAAGATAAAGAATTTGTTGGCTATATATTTGGCACCATTCATATGAATGATAAGCGTGTCAATGAGGTGCGTGAGAGTATTATTGGTAAATTTGATGACATGACGAGTTTTGCAATGGAGTCATTTCCAAGTGATCATTATTGGAATCCGTATAATGGCGGGCAAATGATCAAGGGTGACATGACCTTACCCAAAGGCCAGACATTGGAGATGTTAATTGGTAAAGAACTCTATTCAAGAGTTGAGACTGTATTGCTCGAAGTGGGTTTAAATAAAGAAACAATTATGCATTTAAAGCCATGGGCGGCAATGCGTAGTTTTGCAGTTAAGGCTGAAAATACTGAAGACTTGATACTGGATTATGAACTGCTCGATCGTGCAGCCGCACAAAGAAAAGACCTTTACCAGGTGGAAAGTATTGAGGAATTCTTAGTCACGTTTTATGCCATGCCACAAGATGTACAAATCAAGTTGCTTGAATTTACAGTGAATAGCTATAAAGAAATGCGCAATACAATTGATAAAATGCTGCAAGCCTATTTGGAAGAAGATCTAACCAAGATGTATGAAATTAGTACTAGTTTTATTCCTAATAAGCCAGAATATGAACGCTATCGTGAAACGTATCTTAAGCATGTGGTTAAAAACAGAAATGTGGTTATGGAGCACTATATGCGCAAACCTATGCGTGAAAAGAAAACCTTCATTGCAGTGGGTGCCTTGCACTTGTATGGTGATCAAGGTGTGTTAGCGCTAATGGAGAAAGATGGTTATCAGGTAAAGCGAGTACCTGTAAAAGTTCTCGCAGAGAAGTCCTAAGCTTTACAATAACTAGACTTAAATAATAATAAAATTTACATAATGTTAGATAGTAAATTTAAAATAATGACAATATCGATACTGCTTATTGTTAGTGGTGCTGCTATATCAGCCGAGGATAATCGATATGTTACTGATGAGCTGGAAATTACACTGCATCGCAATATGAGCTTAAGTAGTGAGATAGTGGCCCAGTTAAAAAGCGGTACACCAGTAAAAGTGTTGCAGACTAAGCGCGATGAAGGTTATGTCAAAGTTTCTACACAGGATAATAAAGTGGGTTGGATGTTAGAGAGTTATCTGATTTCTATGCCAGCAGCACGACAACAACTTGCAGCGTTGAGAATTAAATACGATGAGCTTAAAGAAAATTTTGATACTCAAGTTAAGGAGCGTACAGCCAAGTTATCAACTGAACTTTCACAAGTAAAAAATACAGCGAAGCGGCCATTAGAACTTCAAAAAGAAAATCAGAAACTAAAAAAAATTATAGAAGATGAACGTGCTCAGGTCGCCACTATCAAACAAGAAAATCATGAGTTTAAATCAATCTATAAAGATCGTCAGTGGTTTATTACAGGTGCGATTACCGCTATTGGGAGCTTGGTTTTAGGTTTAATTCTTACCAAAGTACCTTGGCGTAGGCGCAAGAGTTGGGGTGAGTTATAACAATTACTTTATCCTGCACTCATTATTTATTCTAATTCCCTGTTTGCTGCTGTCACGCTAGTCATTAGCTGTCCTGCATAATTTCATTAAGAGACTTAGCTTGGTTAATCATAAGTTCCAAAGAAGATGCTTCTGGCACACTCTTTACACGATTTTGTTGATCATTTGCAGAAGATAGTTTGCTGTATAGCGAATCAGCGTTTTGTTGGGCAAGGACTTGCACTGAATCTATTCCTGCATACACCATCAGCTCAGAATATTGTCCTTCAATACCACTAATTCTCATTAAGTCGGACATGCTGGCCCACTTGTGAACCACAAAATCTTCGATACCGATTTGTTCAGCAACTGTGATACGCCCATCCAAATTACAGCATTTATTAAGGAGCTGTTCTGTTGTCGAGATTCCCATGTCACGCAACTTTTTGCCATAACTTTTTCCAATGCCTTCTACCTCTTCAACGTCATAGCTAGATTGATCCTTTACGGGTGCAATCGATGCGGTAACTGCTGGTTCATCAATATTTGTAGCAGGCACAGGAATCGCTGCAGCTGTGCTGGAGTCCGATAAATTATCAGTATGTTTGTTTACGCTGTCATCTAATTTACGTTGCCAGCGGGCATCAAGCTCGTCAAGTTTTTTGCGACAAGATGACTTTGCGAACCAATATCCAAAAAATGCCCCTATTGCAGCCGCAATGAGTAAGCAGACCCAAAGTTGTGTGATTAAATAGCTCATTGTGAAAGCCCCTTTATGTTAAATTCTATTCTTCTATTTTTTGCTAATCCCTCAGCGCTATCATTATCGGCTATAGGATTAGATTCACCGTAACCAACTGCACTTAAACGATTTGCTTCAATATTATTAGTAATAAGGTAATTCATGACTGATGAAGCGCGTGCCTGGCTTAAACGCAAATTAAAATCATCGCTACCGCGTGAATCAGTATGACCGGCAATTTCAATTTGCGCGTCAGGACATTGATTTACTATATCTATCAAATCACGTAATAGGTCGGAGCTGGAAGTGTCAATATCAGCACTATTGCTTGCAAAATTAATTTGGCGAGTATCTAAAAGGAAATCAAATTCTTGTTGGCAAGTATATTCAGGTAGCGCTTCAAGCTTAGGTGTTTGTATGGATTCTTTAAGCTGTGATACTTCTGGTTCTGGTTCTGGTTCTGGTTCTGGTTCTGGTGTTGGTTCAACACCCGTCTCAGGTTTAGTTACAGAGTCGGTTGGAGTAATCGTTAATTGATTATCAACCACTCGAACACCATAAACATTTTTAGCATAGACTTCAGCTTGTTGGCTGATAGTTTCGCTTGCTACCTCTCCAGAAAGAAGTATGTCGCGTCCATTTGTGCTGACATTAATATGATCTAGGTCTTGTTCCGCAAGCGCAGCGTGTATTCTTGAATCAATATCACTTTGAATAACAGGGCTGTGTTTGTAAATGCAAAAATAGCCTAGGATGGTTAACAGGATAGCACCAAGCGCTACAATAAAAAATTTACTCATTTCAACATCTCAATGTCTTTACTTTAATAATGTTATGCAGCAAGTGCATTCTGATAAGGGCAATGAAAAACCTATGGAGATAAGCTTAAAAAGAACTGGCAGGCTAACGTATAGGCATTGTATTTGCAATCCTAAATTAGCATTGAAGGACATCTTTATGTATGTAAATTAATTCATTTACACCACGACGTTAACTTAAGAAAGGCTTCCCCAAAATATACTTTGTAGAATATATTTTGGGGAAGCCACTCTTTTTTTATAGCTAACTTCGCTACTTTACGTTTAGATTTATTCGTTTTTCTATGTACCCCGCCTTTACTTAATAAAGGGTGGTTATGCATAGGGTTACGCCTGGATAATGTATCTATCATGGCTTTTGATAACTTGTTATTTTTTGACATATATCTCTCCTTTGAAATTATGATCTAATAAATTTTATCAGTACTTAAGCTGCTTTATCACTTTCTAGTTTAGCTTGTTCTAATTTTTCTGCATGCGCTTTGATATAAGGATAAAAACGGTTGGCACGATCTTCGTTTAAAAAAATAGATTGGCCTGATCCTTTAATAGGAACAGGAAACTTAAAACCACTCTCAGTGCGATACCAAAGTTTTCCTGAAAGGAAAAACATAAAGCTTACAGCTTCATTGTTTTGTAATACTTTTTCTAAATTCATACTAAGTCTCCTTATTTTATGGTCGTTATGGTTAATGATTCGTTAATCAGCTATATCTAATCTAGAAAATACTTCACTAGATAAATAATTACGGGGCAATAAAAAACCCCGGTGTTCACACAACCGGGGTTTTGTATTATTTCCGGAAGGTGAGTAGCACCTTCCATTTAATGTGGAAGGTTTGCTAGATAATTTGTTTTACTACATTAATTGTCATCTTAGATTTCATTTCTATACGATATATTTTGCTAGCAACTTTGCTTGTTGGCATAAAGCATGCTCGCATGAATACTGCCATTGCGTGACATGTGTTAAGTACTCGTTGTTGTATAAAGTTTTTCATCGGACGCGAACTATACTCTTTAAAATCCTTAATGCAATATTTATTAAATAATTTGCTTCATTAAATTATACCGTTTATCGGCTACAAAATTTCAGCGAAATTTTCGTTCACAGGCTCTACGGATTCTGATAACCGCATCGACACTTTCTACACCCACCATATGGTCAAGCAAGCACTCGTTATATTTGCGTTCATCACTAAATATTGTCTTGGAAGGGCCGTTGCCATAATTTTCTTCACAAGCCTCCGCGATAAAGCGACTTGCAACATCCAATTTTGCATGGTCTAAATGTTCAAGCAGACAATCTTCATACTCATATCGGTCTTTTTTACCTGCTACTACTTGCATGGCATATAAGCATAATAAAATTATGGATATAACTTTAAGCCATTGCATGTTCATTATTATATGACCACGTAGATCACGCTTTGGTTCATTGTTGAAAAAATGAGATAAAAAGAGGGTATACAGAAAGTTTGCGTGGTGAGGTTTTCAGTAGCGGGTTGGTAGATTATAAATTTCTAACTTTAAGTCTAATGTATTCTTGCATGACTTGGTAACCATCTCGTGCTTCGTGTTTCGCAATCTGGCTATCAATCTGTTTCCATGTGATGAGACTTTCTTTGGGTAGACTTTTCTCTAATTTAGTTAAGATCAGGCTATTATCATCAACTCGTACTGCATCACGATGTAAGTCATTTGCATGGCGATGTTTTATGATACTTTTTGAAAAGCTGCTTTCATTTAGATAGAAAATTAATGCGTAGGTAGTATTGTTTGCATTATTAAATTCAAATTCATATGTTTTATGAAATGGGCTACGGCTTGTGTATTTATAGACCTTGTCCAAAGTTGATGATGATATATTATTCTGGATGCCTAAATATTTTTCTTGCTCTTGATAATGTTGAATATAGCTACAGCTAGGGCTAACAAAGCTAGCGATAGCGATTATGATAAACTGGTAGCTAAGTATTCTTTTCATGCTAGCGCTCTATTGAAATTCAAGGTTTAGGCTAATATAAATCCTATCTGAGGAATGAGGTTGGATTCAAATAACACCGCATTGACCATATTTTAGTGTAAGTATATTGCTTACTACACATGCTCATAAGTGTGTTAAGCGGGTCTATTTTACGATAAAAGGTTAACGATAAAGGGTTTTTGATAGAAGGCGGCGTCAACGCTAGATAATATAATAAGCTTATTAAGCTTAATGTTATTGTAGGGCTTCAAATTAGTTACTTTCTATATAACTATTCAAAAATGCAGGCAGTGCTTTCTTAACGCCTGAATGGTTTTTTTCAATTTCAATTAAATTAGAAATTCTGTTATCTGTTGAGGGGTGTGTGCTTAAAAAGTTTGGTATTTCATAAAGACCACTTCCTTCAGATT
Source organism: uncultured Thiotrichales bacterium (assembly GCA_964629035.1). Taxonomy (GTDB): domain Bacteria; phylum Pseudomonadota; class Gammaproteobacteria; order UBA4575; family UBA4575; genus JABDMD01. The sequence continues at coordinate 6,995 of CAZVPJ010000050.1, forward strand.
TTATATATTGGAAAAACTCTGCTGCACCTGATGCGTGACCATAAAATTTTATTAACATATCTGATGCAATATCGTCAGAGTCAGATTCTTGTTTGCGACTAAATGCCAGGTTTGTAATGGAAGCAGTATTGCCAATAAAGTCTTTTAGGAAACTGGAACCGTCGGCGCCTAGAGTGGCTAGAAGAAATAGAGAAACAACTAAGCCTCTGCCTGTGCTTCGCAAAGGATGGCGTTCATAGTGATGTGCCATTTCATGAGCTAAAATCATGCTGAGCCCATTTTCAGATTTGATAGATGAGAATAATCCTTTAGTAATTACAATATGCCCGCCAGGAACTGCAAAAGCATTAGCTGCGAGAGAGTTTGAAATTTCAACCGTGAAATGATGATCAGAAAAATTTTCTCCAGAGATTTGGTGTAATTGATCAACCAATGACTGTGCATATAATTTGACCTCTATCGCTTCCTCAGATTCATCTATAGCAAAAGGCATTAAATATACGCCGTCTTTGCTAAAAATATCTTGCTCATATTCAACGGGTATGTATTTAACCAAGTAGTCTGCAGAGAGGCCTAGTGCTAAGACAATGCAGATTATTACGGTTATGGTTCCGAAAGTTAAAATGAAGAAAGATTTTAATGGATGTTCATCTGCTACATTAATTCCTTCTGGCGGTTGTTTAGGCGTGTATTTCATTTTAAGGATCTATTGTTTTACCTAATGAAATCGCGGTTCCGTAAGCTAATACTTCAACAGCACCGACACTATTGCGTCTTTTGCTGTTTTTACTAATAGATGACGTTTCTACGCGAGTATTCATTACTATAAATGCATTCTTGAGTGCAGCCTGTTCTTTCATACGAAGTAATGCTTCTCTTCGTGCACGATCTAGCAGTGCTTCATATTGTGTAACTCTACCGCCAAATAACATTTTTAATGAAGCAACAAATTTTTTGAAAAAATCTATAGAAATGACCACATTTCCAGTAACAAGCTCTGAATTGAATTCATGCTTATGAATAGGAGGCGGAGTTTTCATCGTTACGGTTGGGAAGTTAAGCGTTGCTTTCTCTCTCGCGATAATCGACTTAAAGTGTTTCTTTTCAGCACGTTGCCCAAAAAAATAGCCGAGTGCTAATAAAATTAGCAGTATAAGTAGTTCCATAATAATTTAGCCCTTAGGTATCAACTTTTACAGCAGTTCCATATGCATATAATTCAGCTGCACCTTGAGCCACAGATGATGTGCTATAACGTATATTGACAATCGCATTAGCCCCCATGGCTTGAGCTTGTTGAACCATCCTATCTGTTGCTTCTTGTCTAGATTCAGCCAGTAATTCCGTATATGCGCCTAGTTCACCACCAAAAATATTTTTCAAACCTGCGAGAAAGTCTTTGCCTAGATGTTTGGCACGAATGGTATTACCTTGCACTAAACCAAAGTGCTGGGTAATCGTTTTTCCTGGTACTTGTTCTAAATTAGTTAACAACATATTTTTCCCTTGTGAATGGATTGTCTGAATTGATTGTTATTTGTAAATTATTAATGATTTGCTGCATCGTAACATTTGGCTTGTCAAGGTCTATGCCTGAGCGAGACGGATAAAGTAACACAGCAAAACGCAATGGTTCTAATCAATTATTCAATAATAACAATAACTTCTATGTTTCTAGGATACCTTCGATCCCAATCTCAAGGCCGACAATCATGCTGGTACTTGTTAGAATCAAGGTTATTTTGATAGTATAAACCCCTATAATATATACGGAGTATTCGACATGAAACAGTGGTCTTTGATACTGCTATTAGGTTTTGCGGCTGTTAGCCTAAATGCAGCTGATCTCACTGCAGAGCAAGTAGAGCAACAAATTCAGTTAAGTCACATGCTTGGTCAAATCAGCCAAGAAGAACAAAACCACCGAATTCAAAAAGTTAGATCCCTTGGGGTAGATGGTTATTATGAGTGGCTTCAAAATGATACGCGCCCAGCGGGTAAAACGGTTTCTAACAAATAGTACTGCATAATATTTCATTTATTTGATCCCGCACTCACTTCCTGCTAAAACGTAGTGCGGTTTGCAGCCTTACATTTGTCTAACAAAATCTTGTTGGGCATAATCTAAATACTTCTTTGCTTATATCTTTTTAAGCCTAATCTGCTATTTTTGATGTAATAGTTATTTATCATTTTAGCTAAACAATTTATGAAACAAATATTGCTGATTATTATCTGGGTAATGAATGTTTCAATGTTGCATCACTTCTTAAATTTATCTAGCAAACTTAGTCTATTTGTATTGATAGTGGGTGTGATAGTTTTAATTACTTTTAGAAAAAAAATATTAATAAATCTATTACCACTATTCATTCTAGCTGGCCTTTTAGGCTGGTTATCAACAATACAAGCCAGTAATGATCGAGAATGGCATGCTGAAGTATCTAAACTGCCTACCATCAAAATCAATAATGACAGAGTAACAGTGAATAATTTACGAAATGCCATCTGGCATGATAGTAAACTAAGCATAAACTGGGAAAAAAGAAACTATGATTTATCTAATCTAAGCAGTCTTGATCTTGTTGTAGAGCCATTTAACAACTCAAAATTAATGGCTCATACAATGCTTGTGTTTGGTTTTGGTGAGCAAGGTAACGTAGTGATTTCGGTAGAGGCACGAAAAGAAGCGAATGAAGCATATAGTTTGCTTGCAGGTGCATTGCGTCAGTTTGAGCTCATTTATATTTTTGGAGATGAAAAAGATCTCTTGTCCTTACGAGCACTCAAGAGGGGTTCAGCACTGCATATGTACCCAATTAAAGCTGACCCAAAATTTATTGCTTCATTGTTTAAGGACTTAGCGAATTCTGCAAATGCCTTACATACCCAGCCAAGGTTTTATCGAACGCTGCGTGATAATTGCACAACAACTTTGGTTCGGCATTTGGATCGACACTATAATCATAAAATTGGTATACGCGTTGAAACAATATTCCCGGCAAAAGCAGGAGCACTCTTGCATAAATTGAAACGTATGGATACCAAACTAAGCTATCAACAAGCTTATCAGGCTTCACGCATAGAGCATCTCGTTGTTAAGCATCGTGCAGAAGAAGAGAGCTTTTCTCTACTGCTGCATACGGATTCAGACCTTGCATATGCCAATCAGTAAATAGTATTACTTCTTGACCATATAGCTTTAATACTCAGCTCTTATATAATATCGCTTAATATAAATAAAATAATTCATTATGAAAAAGATTGTTATAGCTCCAGATTCTTTTAAAGGTAATCTCACTTCTCTAGAGGTAGCAAATTGCTTAGAAAAAGGTATTAAACGTGTACTACCAAAAGTTAAATGTATAAAAGTACCCATGGCAGATGGAGGTGAAGGTACGGTTCAATCAATGGTGGATGCTGCAAATGGTAAGTTTGTATCCAAAAGAGTCAAAGGGCCCGCAGGCAAACTCGTGACTGCAAAATATGGTTGGTTAGCAAAAAATAAAACTGCAGTCATCGAAATGGCTGAAGCATCTGGATTGCCATTAGTTAAGGGGCGTGAGAAGAACCCACTAAAAACGAGCACCTATGGCACAGGTCAACTCATTATAGATGCTATTAACAAAGGTGCTAAAAAAATCATTATTGGTATTGGTGGTTCCGCTACAAATGATGGTGGTGTGGGCATGGCGCAAGCGCTTGGCGTACGTTTTTTAAGTGCTAATGGTAGAGAGATTAAAGAGCTTGGTTCAGGTGGGATGATTGCTAAAGTTTCTAG
>CAZVPJ010000051.1:0-10565 GCA_964629035.1 uncultured Thiotrichales bacterium
CCTTTCTCGAGAATGCTTTCATAGTATTCTCGCTGTTGGTCGCCACTGTCGCCACCCCGAAAAATCAATGCACCCGAACTGTACGTTGAACCAAAGGTAGTTGCTGCCGTCATCGCTTGTGCGAAGCCTGATATAAACTCTTCATCGGATAACGTTGAAAGCGGATGTATAAAGGCGCTCCATACCACTCCATTTGCAACGCTGTATCGCGCATCCAAAGATGAATCAAAATTAGCTTGCATTAACCGCAGCAACTCTCCTTCTTCAATATCATCTACTTTAACAATAGGCACAATTACGCGCATGCGATCCGCATTTTCATCTGTAATTACTTGGGCCTTTAAGGTGTCATAAGTGATCACCCAAGACCCCAACTGACCTTGAAGTTCTGGATCAATACGCTGCAATAAATCGTGCATTCGCTCATTATTCATCAACTCCGCACTCATGACTGGCTCGCTATTCAATTCTTCTTCTGAAGTTAACGTAGTTACTTCTGCCCCTCCGCAAGAAACTAAAAGTAATACGGACCAATATAGTAAAACGCAACCCAATAATCCTTTCATAACATTAACCTCATTTCTGACTCAATTTATAAATTCAGACAACCTTTGAATTCCAATTTTTAAATTTTCAATATTGGTGGTGTAAGCAAACCGCACATGCTGTTTAGCGCCTGTTACACCAAAATCAATGCCGGGTGTTATCGCAACCTGTTTTTCATGTAATAGTCGACGGGCAAATTCAAAGCTATCTTCACATAGCTCAGAACAATCTGCATAGATATAAAATGCACCTTCTGGCTTAATTCGCATCTTGAATCCTATACTGGCCAATGCTTCAAACAGATAGTCACGACGAGATTTAAATTCATCGCGTCGTTCAACAAGTATCTTATGTGTTTTATTATCAAACGCCGCGAGTGCTGCATATTGTCCTGGCGTTGGTGCAGCCAAAAACGTATGTTGTGCCAATTTATTTAATTCATTTAAATAATTTTTTGGTGAAACAATCCAACCTACACGCCATCCTGTCATCCCATAAAATTTAGAAAAACTATTTATTACAAAAGTATTCTCGTTAATCCCTACAGCGGTTTTGGGTGCGTGGCTATAAACCAGGCCATGGTAAATCTCATCCATTAATAAAAACACACCTTTTGATTCACAAAAGTCTGCGATTTTTTGTAATGACTCATTTCCAAGAATAGTACCAGTAGGGTTTGATGGACTTGCTAGTAACACTGCCTTGACTGCATGGTCCCAGTGCTGCTCAAGCAACTCGACGGTAAGTTGCCAGCTTGAACTTTCATCAACAGGAATATGCAGTACGTTTCCACCCAACAATCGCACCAAATTATGTGTGCTTGGATAAGCAGGATCTGGAATTGCTATCGCGTCTCCATCAGAAACCATTAGCGTTAAAACCAATTGCAGCGCAGTAGCCGAACCTGGTGTTACCACAATTTGCTCTGGATCAACCGATACGCGATATTCTGTAAGGTAAAAATTTGCGATAGCTTCGCGCAATGCGGGCAAGCCTAATGTTGGTGTGTAGTGTGTAAACCCTGACTGCAAGGATTGAATACCTGCTTCAATAATAGGTTGAGGAGTAGAAAAATCTGGCTCTCCCATTTCCATATGAATGACTTGATACCCATCCGCCTCTAGCTTTTTGGCCTCTGCCATTAAACTCATTACATGAAATGCGTTCACATCCCGCAAACGCTCAGAAACATTGATTTTAGCCATTAGAGAATACTATCAAAGTTATTGGTAAAATTACTGGCAAAGCTAGTGACAAAGTTATTGGCAAAGTCACTGGAAAACGTATCCTTAATAAAATTGAATCAAGTCATCTTTATTGTTGTCGGATCAACGGTTGCAGTAATTTATCTATTTTGGCATTTAACCCTTTTGGGGGTTTAAAGCGTTTATATAAATGGAAGCATAGAATTATGAATCGCCTATTGCGCTGGCTGCAAGGCATCGCTACTCTCCTGCCATGGAGCAAAAGGAAATGAGCGCGGAAGCTAGCCTAAATAATGGCTCGAATACTAGCGATGAAAGCCTGATGTTGCAGTACCAGCAAGGCGAACAGGCCGCCTTTGAAACCTTATACCGAAGGCATAAAGATGCACTGTATCGCTACTTTTTAAAAAATTGCAGTGATCGACAACAGTCAGAAGAACTTTACCAGGAGGTGTGGATTAAATTGATTAACAGCGCAGCACGCTACACCCCTACGGCCAAATTTAAGACCTATTTGTTTACCATTGCGCATAACACGTTGGTTGATTTTTATCGCAAAGCAAAACCATCTCAAGTTATAGAGTTTGAGGATGCAGAAATCTCAGAAGAAATTTATGACCATCCTGGTGCTTTAGCCTTACCGGAAGATGAATTTACTTTAAAACAGAAAACTAAAGTATTCATGCAAACGTTAGATGAGCTACCAGCAGATCAAAAAGAAGCTGCACTATTATACTTTGAGGAAGAGATGAGCATACAAGAAATTGCTGAAACGACTAGCGTAAAAACGGAAACTGCTAAAAGTCGATTACGTTATGCAAAAAATAAACTTAAAGCAGCCATATTGAAATAAAAATGACTACTGTAAATAACAACGAATCTAGTCAAGACGATAAAGTGCTTGCACAACTTTATAAAGAAGGTGCCAAAGAAGGGCCGCCTGAAAAACTGAACCAAGACATTATTAAATATGCCGCAAACGCCAGCAAGCCTGACGTAACTAAGCATAAAGTAGGCAGTCATTTCGGTGGCGGATGGAAAGTACCGTTATCCATGGCCGCGTGCCTGGTGGTAGTGTTCGCACTCCTAATACAACTAGAACAAAGTCCTCAATCTCTAGAGCTGCCTCCAATACCTGAAATCACAAGCTCCACTAACTCTAAAGACGAACTCTTCAAAAGCAAAACTTCGCCATCTGAAAGTAACGCAGAAGAAGGCATAGCCGAAGTTATGGCCGATGAAGCACCTACAATCCAACAAGAAGCTGGCAAGCTGGGAGGTGCAACGAGCGATATGATCAATCTTAAAGAGAAGCAAACCTCGACGATAACACCTAACACACAAAAAGCGAAAAGTAACTCTGATCGTCAACTATCACAAGAACCATTACATAAACCATCGCGTGAACGCTTGATACCTGAAGATCGTTTAGAAAATGCTAATCGTGCTGATAAACTTCATACTGATACTATGGAGCAAATTACACCCACTCCGCACAAACCAATTACTACAGAATCTAAATCAAGCAAACCTCATGTTGCTAAAAAACAAATGCAACTATCAAATGATGATGCACTTACTAACCAATCTGAAACCTCCTCATCTGAAACCTTTTCAGATGGCATTCAATCAAGAAGTATTGCTACAGATTCATCAGAACAAGAAGCTGATGTTGCTGGCACCAAACCTGAACCCAAATCCGGTATAGATTCAGAAAAGGGCCAAGAATTTGCACCCATTCCAGTTGAAGATTGGCTCTTAATGATAGAACAACTTGTAGCACGTAAGGACTATGCAGAAGCAGCGCGCCAACTAGAAAAATTCAAGTACAAACACCCTAAAGTTAATGTAGACGACCTAGATACAAAAATTCCGTAATAATTTGTAACGATTGTTCATAAATTGTGTCTCAGTTATAACATGCATACGAGATATACTCATTATATGAACATTTACTTATCCAGAGCACTGAACGCCATGATGTTGAGCACAATCGCCATCATGTTAACGGCCTGTGCAAGCTCTCAACCCATTTTATACCCCAACGAACATGCGAAAGCAGTGGGCGACAAACAGGTCCGCAAAGACATTAATGAATGCATCAAGCTCGCTAAAGACAGTGGCGCAAAAGCAAATGGTTCTAGCCAAGTAGTAAAAGAAACCGCCGGTAGCGCAAGTGAAGGTGCCGCAACAGGTGCCGCTACGGGCGCGGTTACCGGTAACGCAGGCACTGCGGCGGCAGTAGGTGCAATTAGTCGTGGCATGAGTCGCTTTTTTTCAGGCATGCGTAAATCGAACCAACCAAGCGCTGCCTACAAAGAGATTGTTGAACGTTGCCTAGTCGAGAAAGATTACGAACCTGTTGGTTGGAAGTAACCCAGCAAGCAGTAACCAGTAACTTGGGGCTTTTAACAATATTCACATATTCGTTAAGATATACCTGACCAATGACCTAGTCGAATTATTCATGAAACGCTAAAGTTGCAAGGTAAGAGATCTAATAAATATGACGCAAGATTCTACCGCAAGCAACCTCTCCCAAATTAATACCACCCAAACCGAAACCATTAAGGCAGTTATCGATGGTGTATCGGCCGTAGTATTAGGCAAAGATAAACAAGTCCGTCTTGCACTTGCATGTTTGTTCGCCAACGGTCATTTGCTAATTGAAGATTTGCCAGGCATGGGGAAAACGCTGTTATCCCATACTCTTGCTCAAGTGCTAGGTCTGGAATTCAATCGGATCCAATTTACGAGTGATTTATTGCCTAGCGATGTTATAGGTGTATCCATATTTGATAAAAATACATCTACCTTTCGCTTCATGCCAGGCCCGGTTTTCTCTCAAGTGCTTCTAGCAGATGAAATCAACCGTGCGACACCCAAAAGTCAAAGTGCGTTATTAGAAGTCATGGAAGAACAAACTGTGACCGTAGATAGTGAAACACATCCATTACCAAAACCTTTCTTTGTGATTGCTACACAAAACCCGGCAACTCAAACTGGTACATATCCACTCCCAGAATCGCAGATGGATCGCTTTTTAATGCGCATTGAACTTGGTTACCCTGACAAAGAAACGGAACGTAAATTATTAGTGCATGGTGATCAACGTAAAAAACTAGAAACCCTTCAAGCTGTAATTAGCACTGAAAAGTTGATATCTATTCAAGAAGAAGTAGAAAAGATAAAAGTAACCGATACATTATTAGATTACCTTCAACGTTTAGTCGAATATAGCCGAAAAGAAAGTGAATTTGCATTTGGCTTATCGCCAAGAGGGGCTCTTTCCCTATTGCGTGCAGCGAAAGCATGGGCACTTATTCATCAACGTAATCATGTAATCCCTGAAGACATTCAACAAGTACTGCCAAGTGTAGTTGAACATCGATTAAGAGGTAGCTCTGACTTTACCGGGCATGGCGGCATTTCATTAGCACAAAAATTACTTACTGGTGTAGATGTCCTCGCTTAGCAGCCACACTAGAAAAATACCTTTTGGGGCCATGCGCCCTCTCAACAACCAATTTAAGCATTGGTTAGACAAACGCATACCCCCACACCACAGCATTACCCTTAACCAAAAGACCATCTTCATCTTCCCTACACGAACGGGTTTTGCATTTTCAGTTTTACTACTTGCATTGCTTTTGGCTGCAATCAACTATGAAAACTCACTCATTTTTGGATTAACCTTCTGGCTCTCTAGTGTTTTCTTTATAACGATATTTCATACTTTCCGAAACCTTTCTGGCATTAGTGTTGAATTACAAAAAACAGGCTCAGGATTTGTGGATGAAGACATTGAGTTTGCAGTAAAAGTAAGTCGCCCGGAACATTCTAAAAGAGAAGGCATACAATTAGGTTGGCCAAATGAGGTTAAACAGTGGGCAGAGCTACATGAAAAATCATCTACAACAGTTCAATTATTTGTAAATGCAAAACGACGTGGCTGGCTTAACCCCAAACGACTATTGATTGAAACCTATTATCCACTTGGTTTACTGCGCGCTTGGACCTGGATTGACCTAGACACTCAAGCCATTATTTATCCTAAACCAATATTTCATGATCATACCTTCACCCATATCAGTGATGATGAAGATGGAGAACTTGCTCAGCGCACAGGCAGCGATGATTTTCATGATATGCGTAACTATCATCCTGGTGACTCTCCAAAGCATATTTTATGGCGCTCCTATGCACGACAAGATGAATTGTTAGTCAAACAGTTTTCTGCATATACCGATTCAAGTTTAATTTTCGATTGGTATCAACTTGAAGGGGATACAGAACTACGCTTAAGTCATTTAACAGGATTAGCACTCAATGCTTACAAAAATGATCGGGAATTTGGACTAAAGCTCCCTCATATTGAAATCAAATCCAATACAGGGAAATTACATTTAGATCACGTATTAAAAGAGTTAGCACTATTTGGATTAGAACATGAGCACTAATCCTACAAAAAATAAGAAATGGCAGCAGGGTGTAGCTGCTCAAATCCCAAGAAATAGCCTAGTCATGTTAATGGCTGCATTCTCTATGGTTACGGTTCCTCATATCGCACAAGTTTCCCCCTGGATTATTGGCGCTGGTCTTTTTTGTGTGTGGTGGCGCTGGAGAATATTTATTGGCCGCAGTAACTTTCTATCAATATGGATAAAAGCCTTATTAGTGGTGGTATGCGGAACCGCCGTCGTCTTATCAGAAGGAGTAACACAAAATCTAGAGACTTGGGCTGCATTATTAATCATGGCATTTTCTCTAAAACTTTTAGAAACCAAAACACAACGAGACGCATATGTTGTTGTATTTATTGCGTACTTTGTCATCGCAATAGAATTTATTTTCAATCATAGTATTGGCATCGTAGCGTATGAGCTTTGCGCACTCATCCTTGTGACTGCCGCTACTATTGGCATGAATCAGCTTCACACACGAGTAGAAATTTTTAAATCAGTAAAAGTAGCCAGCAAAATTTTAGCCCAAGCTATTCCATTAATGATTGTCCTATTTGTATTGTTTCCTAGAATCGGACCAATTTGGGCAATCTCTAGCCCGAATCAGCAAGCCAGCAGTGGCTTAAGTTCCGAAATGACCCCGGGTGATATTGCTAAACTTTCTCTTTCTAACGAAATTGCATTTCGTGCGATATTCAAAGACACGCCTCCACCCACTAATGAGTTATATTGGCGCGGTCGCGTGTATACAAACTTCGAAAATGGTACGTGGTCTGAAACCGATATTCCTAGAAAATTTAGCAATATCAAAAAAATTGATTGGAACAACAATCCCGAAACAGCCTGGTTTATTCCTCAACGTACACAAGAAAAAGAAGACAGTATTACCTATTCAATATTATTAGAGCCTACTTATAACCGATGGCTCGTGGGAATGGATTTAGCCATCCCTCAAACACCTTCAATGGGTACAACATGGGACTACAAACTTATCAATCGTCAACCCGTGCAATCTTTATTAAAGTATGAAGTAACTACCTACCCTAGCGCTACACTCAACACATGGCTTCCTGAATTTCTACGAAACTTAACCACTCACATAGACGTTAACGATAACCCGCGGACGATCTCATTTGCTAAAAACTTATATGCTGAATCTTCTAGCACTGAAGAGTTTGTAGAAAAAATACAAGATAAAATTCGAACCTTACCCTTTCATTACACGCTTGAACCACCGACGTTAAATAAGGAAAATAGTATCGATCAATTCTGGTTTGATACACGACAAGGGTTTTGTACACATTATGCAGGTGCAACCGTATACATGTTAAGAGCCGCTGGCATTCCCGCACGGATGGTTGGAGGCTATCAAGGAGGCGAAGTGAATCCGATCACCGGGCATATGGTCGTCAGACAATATCTAGCCCACGCATGGGTAGAATATTGGATACCCAAAAAAGGATGGCAACGCATCGACCCTACAGCTGCGGTCGCACCCTCCAGAATTCATGACGGACTAAGTGCCGCATTACCTGAAAACGACCTGAATTCATTATCAATCTTTTCAAATGCAAGAATTAATCGTTTGCCTGCCCTGCAAAAAATGATGTTCTTATTTGAATCATTAGAGCATCGTTGGAATTTGTTTGTTATTGGCTATAACTCAGAGTTACAAATGAATTTTTTAGAAAAATTACTAGGAAAAGTTACAGCCTTCAAAATCGCTATAGCGTTATTGGCCGGTGCATTCCTTAGCACGATATTTGTTGCCATTTCTCTATTCTTAACAGGCCGTGGCAAAAAAATACACCCCGTCGTTAAAACATTTCAACACTTCTCAAGCCGAATGGCCAAACAAGGAATTAAGCGAAAACCACACCAAAGCCCTGCGCATTTTGTGGAAAGTGCCTGCCAGCAAAAGAAACTGGACAAACAACTCTATCAACCTACGGTAGCCTTGCTGAATAACTTACTATATAACCCAGACGCTAGTTATACTGAAGAAACCTTAAATACTTTAAAGAATCATCTGCAGGCACTACACCTTAAATTATCGTAGCCAACACAAGCACTATCGTTATTTAAGTTTTTTACGCGGTGAAGCTATTTTAACACACACCACTTCCTGATTATTAAAAGAACTGGAAGTAGTATGTCGACGCAGTGGCGCAATCTGCTTGGTAAAATCGCAATATTTTGCAACCTCTTCTGAAAGCGCAAGTATAAGAATGTCACCTGCTGCACATTTATCAGGCTTTTGATAACAATAATGACCCTCGGCGTGCAACACAGTTTGTACATTTATCAATACTAAAAATAGTAATATTTTATACATATCTATACCTGCCCTCTACATGTAACTTAAACCGCTGGCGACGGAAGCACGCCATCCACTAAAAACTGTTCGCGTTCAAAACTTATATTATTCCAGCTATCATCAAGACTTCGTATTGTCACATTATGATCTCGAGTAATACAACTCCAATGCCGCAATGCTTTAGGTGCAGTACTTTGTACAGCCTTGCAATGGAATACCCCTACATTTACTTCTTCTGCAACGCGAGCGGAATAATAAGTGAACACTTCAACACCCTTCTCACGCATTTCTTCACCTATCTTCTGTGAATCACCATACCGAGCAGGATCACTTAATCTACTGATATGTTTTTTAAAGGGTGGTTTATCTAATTCAACACCTTGCGATGTATGTACATCTATATTAAAAGAAGTATGTTGCGTAACTTTCTGCTGTTTTTTAGGTGCTATTTTCATACCGTCATAATATACAAAACGGTAATACGCAAGCTCTGCAAAGGCAGCGAAAATAGTTTTTGAACCATAAAAAATACTGGGGTGTGTTTTTTTACCAAAACGTGAACCATGCTTAAGAGGCGGGTATCGAAAAGGCGAATAAATTAAATAGTCCAAGGACTCACAATCTTCTGGAATGTGAGGCTTCACTAGATTCAGCATCTCTTCTAATATTTGTTGCTCGTCTAAAGTATCTACCAACATGTTAGTGGCTACTTTTTGCTGTGACTCAGCCACACGAAAAACTTCTGCATCCAACGGTTTAATATTTTCTTGTTGTATAGAGAGCGACATGACTAATGCGATGCATATAAATAGCTATACATTTAAATATCTATACTTTGCCACGCATTGCATCTAGATATTCCACCACTTGTACTAGACCTTGAATATTCTTAAGCAGTTCTTTAGGGGTTTCACATAGATGTTTATTAGGTGTATTTAACCACTCTTCCATGGCTTCAATATCACCGCCTTCTAATGCATATAAAGATCGATAAATACGTATCACGTGCAACGCTAATTCACCTTCTTTGCTATTCGGCTCGAGCACACTGTGATTTCGTAAACGCGTAAAGTACGTACGATCTTTACCTATAATTTCTCCGAGCTCAGTATTGGTTAAACCCAAATGCTCTTTACTATTTAGTAGGGCTTTAGCTAGCACCTTACTTTCAGAAGGCAAACTCTGAACCTGTGCACTCATGATATTCTCCTTTGATGTATATGCATCATTATATACAATAATGTTAATTATACAACATAATTACGGTATGATTTATATCAAAATATAAGTTATTACGCTCATTTACATGCCCATTTTGCATGACAGGATATAAGCACCCTAGCAAGCTTTCACAACCAAACATGACAGCCACATAACTTCTGCTAAGCCACTCAATTCAAATAGTTTTACACCAAGCTAAAGAACGAATTTGGCCAAGTTTTACGCCAATAACACCAACATCGGTAGTACAACGTAGATTTCAATTATTTGAAGCAGGTTTAACTTCATACAATTTAACCATCCGTTTATCGGGGGAGAAGGCACGATCACATTTTTTTGTATGAATATAGATTCATCAAACTTAGATTCATCATACAAGGAACACATGATGGCAACGAACAAGCTAAATACCATTATTAGAAAAGTCATACCGCTTAAAGACTTCCCTGCTGACACACAGCGTTTGTTAGAAGACCCAACCGATATGAAAACTGTTGTAGACAGTTGCAGAGAGGAGATTCAAAAATCTGTAGATACCGGAATCATGCCAGCACCTAAATACTTTGAACAAGTTGCCGTATTATCCAGAAAAGAAAAAAATTACGAAAATGAAATCGCAATATGCGATATGTATATCAAACTTGTTAAAAAATATGCTTCTGAAAAGAACATGTCTAGACAAGAATTTACAGATAATGTTTTGCCAGAATGCGCCCAACTCTACAAGCGTATGCATAATGCCAAATTCATGATGACTAAAACACAAACTGAATAACCCCACCGCTAAAACCGCTATTCACAGACTTATAGACC
>CAZVPJ010000052.1:0-10543 GCA_964629035.1 uncultured Thiotrichales bacterium
ATGTAAATAGGGGTGCCACTTGAGTCGTAAAATGTATACACACCGGTACTATCGGGTAGATTATCTACATCTTCTTCTTTAATACCAGGCGGTAGACTGGGGCGCTTTAATAAATCAGTAATGACTTCATCAACTTCGTCCGAATCAACGGTTGAATACAATACATTCAAAAAATCAAACAATACTCTTGCGTCACCCATAGCTCGGTGTCGTGCTGAACACTGCAACCCATGCCGTTGCATGATGCTGTCTAGATTATGTCGTCGATGTTCAGGAAAGAGTTTTCTGGAAAGTTTGACCGTACATAAAACCGGTGCACGAAATGATTTTGCACAGCGTTTAAATTCGTTTTTTATAAAACCATAATCAAACCTGGCATTGTGTGCCACGAACACACAATCTTGTAACCTTTCATATAAGTCTTTAGAAATCTCATGAAAGGGTGGTTGATCACGAACCATTTCATCATTAATGCCTGTTAATTGTTGGATATGATATGGAATGTTGGCGAGAGGGTTTATGAGTGTGCTCCATTCAGAAACAAGCTTGCCTTGGTGCATGGTAATAATGGCTATTTCTGTAATACGGTCACGTGTTGCATTACCTCCAGTTGTTTCAACATCAACAAATACGGTATTTCTGTCGAACATATGGCGCTTAAAAACCTTTTAGCGTATTAGTAACAGTCATGATCCTAGATGGTCACTCATTGGAAAGTATCATTATTGCTTTAATATAAAAGGATAGGTAGTGCACTGGAAAAGGATTACAGTACAAGGATTAAGTTATTTGATGATTATATTATAAACTTGAGCGTAAGTGTGTTTGTGGGATTGTCTTAATTTATGAACAAAAATATATTAATTGTTGGCGGGAATAGTGGTATTGGATATTCCTGTGTAAAAGCACTTTCCCAGCAGAACAAAATACTTTGCTTATCTCGCTCTAACTCACAAAAGTCGTTGATGGATAACGTTGAATATATTGAAGGTGATGTGTGTGATGATGCGATGGATTATTCGTTTATCCCTGAAAAACTCGATACCCTAATTTATTGTCCTGGTACGATCAATTTGAAACCATTTGCAAGTTTAAAAAATGATGATTTCAAACATGATTTTAATATTAATGTGATTGGCATGATTAATGTAATTAAAGCATCCTTGCAGGCATTAAAAAAATCAGGAAATGCATCGGTTGTGTCTTTTAGCACTGTTGCGGTGTCACAAGGGATGAGTTTTCATGCATCGGTTGCAACCGCAAAAGGTGCAATAGAAGGATTGGCTCGCTCATTGGCGGCTGAATATGCTCCTAGCGGGATCCGGTTCAATGTCATTGCTCCTTCTTTAGTGAATACACCATTGGCCAGTGGATTAACAAAATCAGAAAGCCGACTCACCACCATTTCAAAAAGACATCCCCTTAATCGAATTGGTGAACCCGACGAAATTGCATCATTGGTATCATTTTTAGTCAGTGATGAGGCGAGTTGGATGACAGGGCAAGTGCTGCATATTGATGGAGGAATATCCTCAATTAAGGAACTCAGTTAACGCTATTCGATTTGAATATGCACTTCGTTTCTTCTTAGCATGGGTACGGTCCAGGGTGGGTCAAATGCAGCAGAGTATGAACTACCTATAACAGAGAAATCTTTTTCTTTGATCCAGTTCTCAAGTATTACTGTATGTTCATGGATAGAAGCTTCCGTCATTCTGCCACTATAACGAAGGGTTGCTACTTTGTTGCCGGGCAACTGTTTGATTATCACTTGCTTGTCTAGCGGTGTGGGTACCGTGTCTAATGTATATTCTGATGGTAAGACGAATGTCATAGTCCAATTAGATTCATCCTGTTGTCGATATACGGGCGCGGTCATGGCTATTTTTTCGGATTGTTGTTCACGTAATACCGGTGCCGTCATGGCTATTTTTTGTTTGGCTACATTATCTCCAAAAATAAAACCTGCCAGGCGCTCAAAGCCTTGTGATGAGGTTTCATTGTAGTTGCCTGTTGTAGTAGTTTGCGCGACTAATGTGGCAGCATATTGTCTTACCTGAAAATTATTCTCTTCAAGTAATACTTCATAATTGGGTTCTTCGTAATCTCCCACACCAAACACCGAGCAACTAGTAATTAAAAGGGTCGTTAATGATAATAAAAGTATCTTCATATTCAGCTACATGATTCATCTTATTCAGTGTCACCACTATAGTTTATGAGTCTGTAGTGGATGTTTCTTCAATATTACAATGATGTAATGTGTTTATAGAGTAGATAACCAGCCAATAATGATAAAGGTAGTCGCTACTAATGTTAGGTGATTTCTTAATCTTGCATACCAATTGTGTAATGTTTTATTAAAGATGGTTTTTTCTATATACCAAAATAGAACAAAACATCCAGCCATGATAAGAAGTGCATAGGGCTGCACGAACACTACTGCAAACCATGCTACCAGTGATGGAGCAATGCTGAAGATAAATTGATTGCGTATATACGGTTCATTGGTTTGGGTTGTTATTTGCATAGCTTGACCCCAGTGCACCCCACCAATAAACGTAATAATTACCGCAGCATAAATCGTTAGGCTTTGAAGTGCGATTTGGTTTAATTCTGGTATCCATGCGAGTACGCTTGAGACTATGAATGGTATCAGCCCAAGATAACCCAACCATTTTGGAATAACGTTATTTTGTTGCATGCTAACAAATCATATGCTGCATTGAGTGATGTATTTATTTAGAAATACTTACAAATTTTAGGCACGCGATGCGATTTGTGTTTTTGCATCGAGAACCGCTTGATGATGTTGTTCAATAAATTGTAACAGCAATTTATGTGAATTTTCTGGTTCGATGTCTACCATACGGCTACGAATGGCCATTACCATGGAGAGAGCTTGAAGGATGTCGCCATTTTTACAATCATCGATATTTTTTACGCTCGTACTGATGGTATTCAACAGTTCTGTGACGATTGTTGAAATTGTTTCAATAGAATGAGTTTCAGGATGTAATGGAAATTCAATTTCTTGGGAGACACCGGATGATGTATACGTTGTAAAGCATAGTAATGGCATGATGATGTCCTGTTGATTTATGGGTAGATTGAATTTAAAAGCTTAGAACACACAGACTAGATTTCGCAGGTTTGACGTTTAAAACGCCATTTTGCAAAGTATTCGTATGCAATATCTAACATTGGAATGAGATGTAACTTGTATACGATCATTCCAATCGGGCGGTACCATTTAATGGAACTCCAAATGGTGGCAAATGCTGCTGCGCCCGTAACTACTACTCCGTCACCACGCACAACATGCAGATGCTTTAGTAAGTCTTGCTTGCGAAAGCCATATTGTTGAATGATTTCTTCTTCTTGGTATATCGGCACCCACTTTATGGGATGAGAAGTGTTCAGTTTTTTATAGTGATTGATTTCTTTCAGACACAGTGAGCACTTATCATCATAAAACACAAGATGAGGTATTTTGCCGATATCTTTTGAACGCAGGCTTGGTCTAATAGTAGATTGAGTCATGGTAGGTATTATTTATTTAGGTCAATGCCTTCTACACGGATTAAGTGTGACATGGCTTCTTCTAACATGCTGCGTGCTTGAGCAGTGGTGGCATGTAAATAATTATGTAGCGCAGAATCCTGTTCATTTTCGCTTTCACATTCAGCGCTGTAGATTTCAAAAGAAACAAGATCTTTAACAATGTCAGACATATGTTTTGGACACTCACATTTAATAGCACTGGACATGCTGGCTAACTCGGTGAGTTGTTTATTGCTAAACTTCCGTGAGGGAATAGTTTGTTCATAGTGCAGCGTGGAACCAGCTTCTAGCCCTGGTAACCTCTCGCTGCCACCAGAATGAAAAATGCATAGTCTGGCAAGTTCTTGTACATCAACAGCGGAACGCACCACCGTTATTTGTGAGGATTGAAGCTCTTCGATTTGTTGTTGGTTTGCAAAACCATAAATTAATACAACATGCCAGGCACCTGAGGATTCAAGAATTTGTGATACTTTTTCTTTGGTGTCAGCATTGATCGTTGGTGTTTCAACCACGACGATATTTACTTGTGTGCTTTGATCTGAGTCTGAACGAAATGTATCAATTGATTCATACATACCAATAAGATTTATTCCTTTAACTTCTTCTAATCCATCAAGAATTCTTACCGGAAAACCATCACCAAGTAGTGCTACGTTGCAATCAACCTCATTACTGGTTTGGGTTTTGTGCCCTACGTTTAGGTACTTATCATTATGGTTGCTCTCTTCATATAAGCTTTTCAGCTCAGCTGCATCAAGGTTTGCAATAGTGCCTATAGAAAGGCCTGTTTCAGTTAGGCTTTTGAGTAGCAATAGTTTGGCTACATCGTCTCTTGTGTATTGGCGGTCACCTGAATCGGTTCGCTTAGGAATGACTGCTTTGTAGCGTCTTTCCCAGGCACGTAAGGTTTCGGAGCCTATTCCAGTGATGCGTGAGACAGCACCTATTTTATAACCCATATTTTTGGGGCTTGGTTTGATGTCATCTATTTGTTGTGATGCAAAATCTGTAAGTAACATGGGCGTACCTCTTGTGTAGGTTATGTATAATCTATAATCTAAATAGTAATGATAAATACAGATAAAATATATATATAACATGATCATAATTAGTACATGTACAGTATACGTATAGGTATATTTAAGGTCATTTTGGGCTTGTACAAGCTTAGTGCACAAAGGGTAACTGACTGAGTTTGTTATCTAATATGGCGATGCAAGCCAATATTTGGCTAGTTGGGTATGAAGGTGAGCGACATGTGTCTGTATTGTACAAACTAGTCTAGTGAATCCATATATTGGGCAAATGGCCCAGAAAGTGTGCCCAAAAAGATTTCTAAAATAGATCTCTCAGAAAGTCGGCCATTTCATAGGCTTAATTTCTACAATCTTTTAAACAAGAATTTATTGTCCTGAGAGTGTCTGAGGAAAGTAACCATTCCATGCAAACCAATAGGCAATATGACCCGGTAGGCGAGAAAGCCTTTCATTGTTCGGGCCAATAAGTTCTTCTTCTGTTTGTGTCCATTTTTGATCGTTGGCGATCAGTTGTCCGTTTGCTAAGCGTTGAAATGTATTTCCTTGAGAACGGTACGCGCGAACCGTTTCATTATCTTCATTACCAATTAACACTATGGGAATGATGCCAATCTGGTCATTAATTACTGTAGGCTTTTTGAATAAGCTTAATGGCCATGCTTTATTTGTACCACTGACACGTAAGCCAAAAACCTTTTCTTTTTGTTTTAGCGTTTTATCATGCACACTGGCAGGAAACATAAGTTCATCACTAAAGAAATAGGCGCCATAGGCGGCGCCTGGCGAGTAATCACGTTTAAAACCAGTTTCTGCTGACATTACTTTAGTTGAGGGATGTTGAGAAAACCATTCTCCCCAGGTGGTCGTTACTAGAGGAAGCACCTCTAATTCTATATCACTACTAACTAATGGGCCGACCACAGGTTTGCCCGTAAATTGATTCCATAGTGAATTAGTTTTCTGGTCATACATTAGTTTATTCGAACGATATAAGAATCCAGATGAACCAAAGATGTACGGTTCTTCACTTGGCTTGACTTGTGTTTTAAATAAAATACCTGATCCACATAGCGTGCAATAGGCAAGCGAAACATCGACGCCGCCAATGCGATCGTTTAGCATTTCATGCCAGTCCATAAAGCGGTAGGGGTAGGCGCGTATATCGCCGTTTATATTGATTCCAAATACAAGCTCGTCTTCAGAAATGTAGTCTACTTCGTCTGCATCAATCATAAAGGGATGTGTGAGTGCAGGGATACCGTCTTTTCGAACACCTCCCCATACAATTTCATCTAAACGAATGTTATGTTCTATACCTTCATAGAAAAAAACCTGGAAATTTTTGTCGATACGTTTCGTTACTGTTTGCAGAAATAATTCATTATTGGCTATTGGTTCTGTAGGATTATCTTGCATCCATAGCACCCAATCATGCCAGCGATTCCCAAGCTTTTGTTGCGTAAGCTGTTCTAAAACATGTAACGTTTGACTAGAATCTTCTGGAAAATATCGTAGGCTACGTATTAGGGCAGGCACTACATCTGCATTGTCACGTTGCAACATCCATTCGCGAGCTGCTTTACGTGAATCAATTGAACCATAGAGGTCAATTGCATATTCATGAACAGGTTTGGCTATGTTCTTATCTTCGGCAGAGACAAAAGTACTACAACTAACTAAGAGGAGTATCAGGAAGTAAGTTAGTTGTAGCATTTAGGCTCGATCAATCATTGTAAGTTGATTAGAAATTGGCAACTCAAAATTTATATCTAGATATTCAAGGCTTGGTGCCATTTAAGCTCCAATCATATTTTAAATATTTAATTTTATAATTTCCTGAGCGCAAATCATTTGCTATGTTCTCATCATTTAAAAATTGCGCTATATATTTTTCTACAGAACCAGAATGTTTAACAAAATCTTCCTCAAACCAGTCAAATATTTTTGATATGGACGCCGTTTTAGTGGCTTCATTAAACTTATTTCTGGTTGGATCATTGATAAAATCCTGGGCTGAGTGATTAAGTTGTTGATCCAGGTTTTTTGCATCAAAAACTTCCGGCAGCAATTTAGGACAAGAGCTTGATGCACAATTAATGGCAAAGTGTATGCGCGGTTCACCAATTGGAATAATTACTTTACGTTCCAGATCATTCAAGTTTATGCTTTTTCCACCGATTGTATATTTATCTTTTTTGAAAAAACTATTTCTTCCAAAAAATGTGCTGGGTGAGCCACCATTGAGAATACCTTGTATTACTAATGCATTGTAACCGTTGATCCAGAAAGCTAATTCTTCATTTTGGTTTGCAAAAGTTTGTTGTGCTTTGAGTGATTCTACATATGCATGAAAAGCAGGGTTACTATTAATTGCTTTGTAATTCACTTGCCCATCTAAGACCGTGTCACGTAATACTTGATTAAAAGGTTGGTGAAACTCACTTTCTGCAAATAAAGTATTGCTAAAAATACTTACCATGATCAATAGCAATACTTTTGAAAATAAAATGTTGAATTTATACACGTTTCATTATTCCTATGATCTGTCGATAGATTATCTATATTCCACTTCGCTAGAATTTATAAAGGGTTCTTCTTTTATATAAATCTTTTTAACATTAGTGTCTAAGTTATTATCTTTTGATTGCTGATTATTTTTATTTCCATTTTGAAAATATTGTTTGGTTGATTTTTGAAACTCTATTCTTGCTTGTGTCATAGCAATATCTCCTAATCAGATGCATGTTAGTAATGCAATAATTTTAATTTTTATCTTTATATTTTTATCAGTGCTGTCTTAGTAGACACAGGAATAGTCAGATTGCTTACAAACAAAGTAAAATAATTATTTCTGTGAATATCAGCAGCACTGATGCCTTGGCGCTTTGTATTTGCCAGCCCTTAGCTAGCAATTTTCCAGCTACCATCATCTTGTCGACAGGCTGTCCCATAAACCGTTTCTGATTGACCACCCACTTCCACCATCGAAGTGTATTCGCGACAAAAACTACCGTCTGCCATTCGAACAGTACTGGTTGGCGTAATCGCACCTGTGTTTCCACTATCAGGGTTTGACCAGTTTGTTTTGGTGTTTGATTTTGAATTTTCAAGTGCAGAATAGGTTGCTTTTTGCATAGCTTGATGGTCCTGTGTATCTAAACGTTTACCAATATGCGAGCCTGCAAGTGCTCCACCAAGAGCACCTGCTGCAGTAGCCCATACTTTTCCACGTCCATCACCCACTGTTGAACCTAGTAGTGCACCAATAGCGCCGCCCGCAACGGTACCTTGAGTTTGGTTCGAACCTGGCAGGCTTGCACAGGCTGATAATACTGCCACCATTGCTATTGTAAGTAATACATTTTTCATTTTTATTCTCCTTTATAGTTTACGTGTCATTTCCATGCGTATTTTTAGTAACCGTATCTGCCACGGTAATGGTTGCCATAATAGTGTTTTCCATAAAAACGCTTTCCATAGAAGTGGTTTCCTCGATAATAAGATTTTCCACCTCGGTAATATCGATTGCCACGGTAATAATTACGATTGGATCGATAGCGTTTATATCGGTTTCCATAATATCTAGCGTTAGAAGTTTTAATTAAATTTGAAGAAGCATCATGCAAAATTCCTGATTCGTAGACGGTATGCTTTATATCGCTATGGGCTGTATTAGTTATTGTGTTGTCTGCTGCACTGGCTACTATGTTGTTTGAAGTGTTGGCATTACATGTGTTTGCAAATAACAATAAGAAGAACGTCATTGTTGATAGCATGACAATGCTTATGTTTAAATATTTATACATAGTTTTGCTCGTTTACCTGACTTCAACTGCATCGATTAAAGAGTCATAGTATTCGTCACATTTTTTGCATTCTCCATTGTGGTCTACCCAGTCTGGATATTCTTGCCGAATCATTTCACGCAGAAATAATTCTGCGACAAGATTTAAATGTTTTTCTAAGTTTGCTGTTTTATCTACTGAGTTCATATTATTTCTCCTGAATGTTCTATCTAATGCGGATTATTCGTTATTCTTAAAATTTAAGTTCGAAAAGGTTGTTATCTATAATTTCTATATCATCAAAGTATTTTTTAGTACTAACTGAGTTACCTGACTCAACCAGGCTAGAATTTAGGTTAAATATGCTCGAGCTATGGTATGAAGTGTCTACCATATGCATAACTAAGGGTTTATCGATGGCTCGTTCAACACCAGGAAATAGTGTTAACTGAAGACGAGATATCTCTACAATATCTTCATTCTGGTAATGCGCATCATCAAAAGTGTTATCTGCAATAGCTGTGTAATTTGTAATGCTTAATGCAGTTGCGAATAGTAGTTTGTATGTATTTTTCATGTTTTATGATCTTGCTTAAATGATCTTGGTTTATTGATTTTACTTAGCTTCTAGAGAACATCCTTGTTCATGGGTACATCCATATTTATCTAGAAATTTCGCCATACAAGTCTATGAATTTCCGTTTGACTGCTTTAGCGAGCTTGTATCAATTTTATCTATGTTTTCTACTCTCACATTAAAAGCATCAAGTGGTCCTTGTGCTTTAATTTCAGTAATCTCGACATTATTAGTAGTTCTAATGTTCTGAGTATCAACATTGTTAATATCGCGACCACCAGATGCCAGTGTTAATCCGCTGGTCAATAATAATGCTATGCCTATAAGCGCTTTAGTTTTCATGTTTATATTCCTTTTGTTTAAAATTAATAATGTAATCAGTTACGACTAAATAGACAGGACAAGAGAGGATTGTATTGCAGATTATTTTCGATATTTATCCGCAAAACATTCATCATGGTGATGCAAAAAATGAATGTAATATTCTCGGAAATATACCGGTCTGCCTGGAAGCAGTATTCATATTCCTCAGTATAAGAGAGGGTCAATTCATGAATTTGAGCTAGAACGGATTCTTTCTAGTCAATATCAATCTAGCCTTGCTATCAGTTAGTGTTAACTGGTGCAAATAGGGTGAGACAGTAGGATGCTATTAAAGTAGCAATTTAGACATCGTTATTGGGAATATAAATATCTAAGTGAATAGTACGATTAGCGTTATCAATTTACTTCGGTGTAATGGGTTCCTGAATAGAGAATAAGAATAAAAGCAACTCTAAAATTCTACCTCTTACTAAAGTATCACCATGTTCAGGGTCGACCTCGGACCAAGCTTCAGCATTATATCGGTCACCCCAAATAGGCATTAATCTTGGGCCATGACTTTTAACGATTTCTCGCCCATCTATCACCAGATAGGTTTCAAGAAAAGGAAATACACCATCGTTATCAGCTAGCAAAGTAGTCAGGTCTGATGGTTTGAAAACGAGTGCCATTGCATAAGGACCGTTTCCTTTCCCGTTAGCACCATGGCATAACGCACACCTTTGTTGAAACTCTTTAGCACCTGCATTTACTGCTTTGGTTGATTCACCGGCATATGCAGTAGTCATCATACTCAGCAAAAATAATAAAATAGTTAAAATATGATTGTTACGATATTTCATTACTAATTTATCTTGAAAATACACTTATTCGTTGTAAATATAATTTACACTTTATTTTCCAAGTACGTCGTCACGATGTTCTTCAATTTGTGCCATCACTTTGCTAATTAATGCATCATCTTTGTTTAATTCTTTTAGCGTTGCATGCACACATTCCATCATGGCATCTACATGACCATCATTTAAACCTGTTTCTACAACATTTCTATGGGCTTTCCGCATGGTTTTGCCTAAATATAATGAAGGACCACCAAAAATGTTCGTCAAAAAGCTGGACATTTTTCGTTGATGTTTTTCTATATCGATATCTTCAAAAAAACTATTAATGCGTTCATCACGTAAAATGTTTACGTAAAGAATCGCAGCAGCTTTTTCTACTGTCTTTTTTCCACCTAATTCTTCATAAAGAGT
>CAZVPJ010000053.1:0-10495 GCA_964629035.1 uncultured Thiotrichales bacterium
ACGGAATAATCCAAATCAGCATAGGCTGTCATGGCCAAGGTTCTTGGAATAGGTGTCGCTGTCATAATTAACTGATGCGGATGCTTGCCATCCTGGATACCTTTTTCACGCAGGGCCAAGCGCTGGTGCACACCAAAGCGGTGCTGCTCATCTACCACAATAAATGCTAAATTTTTAAACTCTACACCTTGTTGAAATAATGCATGCGTGCCGATAATCGCGTTTGCACTACCCGATGCAATCAACGCTTTCATTTCATTTGCTTTACTGGCCGTAAGTTTTCCTGATAACCACGCTATGGAGACCCCAAGGGGCTCTAGCCACTTGGTAAAATTACGCAAATGTTGCTCGGCCAATATTTCAGTTGGCGCCATCATCACTGCTTGGTAACCTGATTCAATGGCTTGCAAACATCCTGCTATCGCTACTAATGTTTTTCCACTCCCTACATCACCTTGCAGTAAACGCAACATTGGATAAGGATTACTTAAATCAGAAAACAACGTTTTAATGACTCGTTTTTGCGCATTGGTTAACTCAAATTCAAGTCTATCCAGTAGATCTTGATACAACTTACCTTCAGACTGTATGGAGACGGCATCTTGTTTCTGCATCTGTAATCTAAGTTTGGAAAGACTTAGTTGCTGAGCCAGCAGCTCTTCAAAAGCTAGGCGACGCTGCATAACATGTTTACCGGATGATAATGCTTCAGTATCCGCTTCTGGAGGAGGACGATGCACAAATTTTAAGGCATCGATTATGCTGACATTTTGACCATCAATACGCGGTGGTGTTGGGAGCAAGTCCAAACTAGGTTCATCATTCTTACCTTCACTGTCTATAGCCCATTGCAAGGCTTGTGAAGTGAGCCGGCGAAGACTAAGTTGATGCAAGCCTTCCGTTGTAGAATAAATTGGAGTTAGATGGTCTTCTACCTTTGTAGTTTCATCATCATGCAAGATCTCGTATTCCGGATGCACCATTTCTGGTACTTTGAGGCTTCGCCTGACCTCTCCAAAACATCTAATTTTAGTACCGGTTGAAAGATTCTCACGTTGAGCTTTATTAAAATAAAAAAATCTTAGCTGCACTCTACCCGTACCATCTTCTACACTCACCAGTAGCATACGCCGCTTTCGAAATACGACTTCACTATGAGAAATTGTGCCAATTACCACGCATTCCTCACCCGTACGCAGCGCGCCAACGGGTCTAATACGTGTGCGATCTTGATAGCGAATGGGCAGATGAAACAACAAATCTTGAACCGTATAGATCTGTATACGCTGCAATCGTTCTGCAGCTTTCGGCCCTACACCTTTTAGGGTCTCCACCGAGGGAAAAGAATCTTTACTCAATCGTAAATTTGGATTTTTATTAAGTGATTAAAATAGGAGAAGACTAATCGATAGAGATTAATCTAATTCCATTACCGCATCCATTTCTACTGCAACACCTTTAGGCAAAGAAGCTACACCTACTGCAGCGCGGGCAGGATAAGGTTCTTTAAAATATTCTGCCATGACTTCATTTACTAACGGAAAATGACTTAAATCAGTAAGAAATATGTTTACCTTTACAAGCTTATCCAACGAACCGCCTGCAGCATGTGCAACTGCTTTTAGATTATCAAATACCTGGCTTATCTGTACGCGCATATCTCCTTCAACGACCTCCATGGTTTCAGGCACAAGTGGAATTTGACCAGACATGTAAACTGTTGAATTGACTTTAACTGCTTGTGAATAGGTACCAATAGCTTGTGGTGCTTCTTGGGTTACAATGATTTCCCTCGACATACGTTCTCCTAATGTTACAACGTTTATATGTTATTGAAGTCGCTTAACTTTATATATTTGCGGTATGTTATGTATGCTTCGCATAATGCGTGCGAGATGGTTACGGTCCTCTACTGTAAGTAAAACAGTAATCATTGTTGTCGAACCTAGCTTCTCATCAAACACAATGTTTTCAATATTCGAACCTGCATCGGATATGGTAGAAGCTACTACTGCTAACACACCTGGTTCATTTGCCGTGCGTATTGATATTTCAGCGGTGAACTCATTGTTAATTTCATTTGCCCAATAAACATGTATCCATTTATCACGGCTTGTTGTTTTTCGTTTAGTATTTATACACTTAATATTGTGTACGACTAATCCTTTGCCTGCAGTCATAATTCCTATAATGGCATCTCCCGGAATGGGGTGACAACATTTAGCAAAACTGACCACCATGCCTTCCGTGCCACGTATTGCTAATGGATGCTTACTTTCACTTTTACGTCGTAATTTAATCCATCTACCACGCAAAGATTCAACATGTTTTGCCACAAAGGGGGCCATCCTGTTACCCAGTCCAATATCACGAAACAATTGTTCTTCAGATTCTAACTGCAAGTCTTTAAGTAAGTTTGCTTGCTCACGTCGACTAATATCTTTCCATGACTTGTCATAGGCTCGTAATGCTTTATTCAATAACCGCTGTCCAAGCTCCAGCGCTTCGTTACGTTGCATATTTTTCAAGAAATTTCGAATGTTTGAACGTGCTTTTGCGGTTACGATAAAATTCAACCATGCGGGATTAGGTTGCCCATTTGGTGAAGTAATAATTTTTACAGTTTGGCCATTTTGCAATGCTGTACCAAGAGGCTCTAATCGACGATTAATTTTAGCCGCTACACAGGAATTACCAACATCTGTATGCACTGCATAGGCAAAATCGATGGCAGTTGAATTAATAGGTAATTCCATAATATCGCCACGAGGCGTAAACACATAGATTTCATCTCTATACAAATCTACTTTTACGCTCTCTAAAAATTCTAGAGAGCTACCGGAACGGTTTTGCATTTCGGAAACGGTGCTAAGCCATTTGCGAGTACGAACATGTGGTGTAGCATGACTGTCTACTGCATTTTTATTTTTATATAGCCAGTGCGCAGCAATTCCTGACTGGGCTACCTGATCCATTTCTTCGGAGCGCACTTGAACTTCAATAGGCATCCCCTTAGGACCAAATAATATTGTGTGCAGCGACTGATAAGCATTTTTCTTAGGAATTGCAATGTAATCTTTAAACTTTCCTGGCACCGGTTTGTATAGATTATGAATTACCCCTAACACTCGATAACACGTGTCTACACTAGTTACGATAATTCTAAATGCAAATACATCGTATACTTCAGAAAACTGCAGGCTTTTATCCACCATTTTTCTATAAATACTATATATATTTTTTTCTCGGCCTTGTATTCGACTAACAATTTCAGCTTTCTCTAAACGCTCAGAAATATTTTTTTCAACTTCTTGGAGTAGTGCATCACGGTTTATATTTGTACGTCGTATTTCGTCTTTCAAAACCTCATAACGTATGGGCCATATCGTTTTAAAGCAGAGTTCTTCTAGTTCGACACGTAAATCATGCATACCCAATCGTAATGCGATCGGCGCATAAATATCTAAGGTTTCGCGGGCTATTCTTTTGCGCTTATCTAATCTCATTACACTCAAGGTGCGCATATTATGTAAGCGATCTGCTAATTTGATAATAATAACCCGTACATCCTTAACCATTGCGAGCATCATCTTTCTAAAATTTTCAGCCTGAGCTTCTAATTTTGAATCAAATTCAAGATGGGTAAGTTTGCTAACGCCATCTACCAATTCTGCAACATTTTCTCCAAACTCTATTTTGATTTGTTCTTTTGCGGTTTCAGTATCTTCAATTACATCATGCAACATCGCAGCTTGAATGGTTTCAGCATCCATTTTCATTTCTGCTAACACATTAGCAACCGATATAGGATGATAAATATAGGGCTCGCCAGACTGGCGTGTTTGACCTTCATGCGCACTGGCACTAAAAAGGTATGCTTGATAAATTTTTTTTACTTGCTCAGGATCTAAGTAGTCTTCTAGTACATCACATAGATCGCTAATCAAAAATCGAGGTGACTGTTCTATAACAGGTGGAACTTGTGCCGAACCACTAAGTTGATTTGTGGTTGTTCCTGCGGCCATTTTCATACTTGATTACGTGGCTAATCGCTACGCTGCATGGTTGTAGTGAAACGCCATTAATAATACTTAGTCTCCATCGTTGGAAGTATCCGGTATGGTTGGAATTCCAAATTGTGGTGTGGGATCTGCTGGAGCAGCATCCGGTGTTTCAGCAGGTTCACCAAACGGGTTGCT
Source organism: uncultured Thiotrichales bacterium (assembly GCA_964629035.1). GTDB lineage: Bacteria > Pseudomonadota > Gammaproteobacteria > UBA4575 > UBA4575 > JABDMD01. The sequence goes on from CAZVPJ010000053.1 coordinate 4,200, forward strand.
TGCAGGCGCACTTTCTGTACTTGCACCAAGCTCTTTAGCTAGCAATTCTTCCATAGTAGGTGCTGATGTAGGCGCAGGTGTCTCGGTTTGACTTGGAGCAGATTGGTTTGCTTCCGAAGATACTGCACTTGAAAAAGGATTTGTGGTCTGCTCATCAGATTGCTGAACACCTGAACTTTGTCCTTCGGGCGCTGGCTGTGTGAGTTCACGACTTATCTCAGCATGTAACGCTGCTGCAAGATCATCCTCGTCAAATGGTAGATCCTCTTCTACAGGCTTAGCTAAAGCAGCTTCCATCATTTCTTCATCTACAAGGCCTTCTTCGATTTCACGAAGTGCTACTACTGTGGGCTTATCATTTTCCCACTCAACTAATGGTTCGGTGCCCATAGAAAGTTGGCGTGCGCGCTTACTGGCTAGCAACACTAACTTGAATCGATTTTCGACAAAGTCAAGACAATCTTCTACCGTTACACGGGCCATCCGATACTCCTAAAATACTATTAATTTGGGGTTTAGCCGAGCAAGTGTAGCGAATTTGTGGCTCAGCTTCTAGCGCTCTAATGGGAATCTTTAGTGTTTAGGCAATAATTCTTCTATCAGGCGCTTTAGATTATCCTCATCGATAGGATGGAAATCGCCTTCACCGACTACCAATGCCGTTAATTCGCTTAGTGCCTGATCAAAATTATCATTTAAAACAATATGGTCAAACTCCCCATAATGACTCATCTCACTTTCTGCATCTTTCATTCTTCGTGCAATAATTTCTTCACTATCTTGTCCTCGCCCTTGCAGGCGTGATTCTAATGCGGCTTTAGAAGGCGGTAATATGAAAATAGATTGTGCATCTTTTATTTTCTCACGTACCAGCTCGGCTCCTTGCCAGTCTATTTCGAGAATTACTTTTAACCCTTGGTTTAATTGCTTTTCTACAGATGCTTGGGAAGTACCATAAAAATGGTCAAAAACCTTCGCATATTCAAGAAATTCATTCTGCTTAATCATTTGTAAAAAAACTTTATAGGAGATGAAGAAGTAATTTTCACCATTCACCTCTCCTGGTCGCATTTCTCTAGTGGTATGTGAGATAGATACCACTATATTTGTTGAGCTATCAACCAATGCTTTGACCAAGCTCGTTTTACCAGCACCGGATGGAGCAGACACAATAAATAAATTTCTATTACTCATATTTTAATCATACACAAAATAAAAAGGCCTCGCTTTGCGAGGCCTTCCTTACAAAAAAAATGAATTAACTTTAGGTCTTGGTTAAGGGTACCAACGCAATTTCAACTCTACGATTTTGGGAACGACCTGAAGCATCATCATTGCTTGCTACCGGATAATCTTCACCATATCCATAGGTAGCTAAGCGAAGCGGCTGGATGTCTCTACTCTGGAAATACTGAGATACAGAATTAGCGCGCTTTTCAGAGAGTGCTTGGTTGTAGTCGTTTGCACCTGTGCTATCTGTATGACCCATCACCTCAACCAGTGTCTTATCAAATTCATCTACGACAATTGAAACAGAATTCAATACCGCAAAAAAATCACCATTAATATCTGCGCTATCGGTTGCAAAAGTAACATTACCTGGCATATTCAAAATTATATTATCACCATCGCGCGTGACACTTACTCCAGTGCCTGCAAGCTTTTGTCTAAGTTTGGCCTCTTGCACATCCATATAATAGCCTACTGCACCGCCCGCCAAGGCACCCACACCAGCACCAATTAATGCATGCTTGCGACGTTCGCGACTGTCATCACCGGTAATGAGACCCACCACAGCTCCAGTTGCTGCTCCGGCACCAGCACCAATGACAAGTTTACTGGTTTGCTTTTCGCCCGTATAAGGATTCACAGTGGAACATGCAGCAATAACAAGAAGCATAAAAATGAATCCTGGAATATTTATTAGGATTTTTAAGATTGGGTATCGTTTCATTACAATCTCCTTTATACAAATAACATAAAATTAAAATACTTTTACACATAAAACTTATATTTCTTCAGGCAACTAACATTCCTATTGACTGAATTTTTACTATAAATCAAATAAAAAAGGCCCGATTTAAACCTATCCCAACGACATATATTTGGACTCTATGATAAACAAGTGGTTCAGTATCGTTTCAATATATTATCTCGCAGCTTGTCGCGCATTTTTACCATTCGAATTCCCATATATCGGTATATTCACACCATGTATCTAGTGTCGATTATTGCCTGTTTCACATTGCTGCAATTGAAGTCAAACTCTTGTAACGAATTTAAATAAAAGAACTTTTATCCATTAATAGCAGCGTAAGTAGGCACGTCATATGTGCATTAGCTTGCCATATAACATCGATGTTACATTTTTAAGATTTAAAGAAAATAAAAAATGATTCAGCAACATATCGCAACAAAAATACGGGAATATTTACCGGAAATTCATGCTGAAGACATCCATTTTGATGAAGGTGTTACACAACCACATCTAAACGATTTAAAGCAATTCTCCGAATCTATTCAAACCTGGTCTCATACCGTTCTTGAAAAAGAAAAACTTCCCACTCTTGCCCATGAAGTGCTTCCTTTAATCAAAAAATACAGCAAGAAATCTGACCAGGGCTGTGCATTAAGAATGGTTGTTGAATTAAATGCATTAAACACATCAATAGAAAATAATGATGCCAGCACAGCAGCACTTGCCAGTATGAAATTACTTGAACATGTGTGGAATAGTTCAATTTTTAGAGTCACACAAGAGACAACAACAAATAGAGATACCATTACACCTTCTAATGTAGCTGCTAAAAATGTCGCTACTAAAGAAGCCAATACGAGCAAACTCACAACAGACGACACTAACAAGCATCTCTACCAAGAAACAATTAATAATTTAAAAGACAAATACCCACACTGTAATGTAAACGCGCTGCGATTATTGGCTGCTACACGTTTAAATATTAATAAACAAAAACTTGATGACCTTGATATTACCCCTGAGTAGCCTCTGAATAATGAACGATACTAAGCATAGTCATGATTTATTTAGCGCCTCATTGGAAACTATTGTTACTAATAAACGAGTTGAAAAATTCCAGCGCTTTAAAAATGATTTTCAACGTGAGTGCACTGCAACCTTAGATAATGCCCAAGAATGGATTAAAGCAGAACTACCTATCGTTACTGATTATGTAGATGCCGCTGCAGTTAAAGACGAATTAAGGCAAAGTAAGACATCTGGAAGACGAAAACATTTACTTTCTGCACTATTGTTTGAGAAAAGTCTGCGAGATGCTATCAATAATAATAACGCTTCAACCGCTGCAATCATGGCGATGCATATGTTTAACCATATGTGGCAAGCTAAAGTTGAGTTGAATGGGACACTACCAGCGATCACTAACAATACAAATATTACATCGGCTGAATCACCCGTTGCTGATGAAACATACAACGACACTAGAGAAAAAATTCTTACAAGTTTAATTGAAAAGGGCGAGAAACTTATACAAGATTCCCAAATCCAGCCTCAAAAAAGTAAACAGAAAATAAGTAAACATGATAATAAACCTTCTCCACCCATACTACATAACAATGAGGCCAAGAAGAAAAGCTTTGTAGCTAAAAAGAAATCAGACCTTTGGAAGCAAGAGCATGAAAAAGCAAAACATCAGAAAAAATTCGGATTGGCTCAAAACAAGAAGTCACAAAAGAAATCTAAGGGAATGCTCTCAAAAGTGGCAACAAAATTCCCATTGAGAAAAAACAAAGCGAAAACACCCGAGATTAAATCTGATAAAAATAAATTACCTGAAAAGAGTATTGATGACTCACTGTTGGAGGATCCAAACCGTTCTGCAATAATGGTAAATCCTGGTTTCTCAGACAGTATTGATGATTCGCTCATACAAGAACGCTCAAAAATGATGGGTAAGCCAAACGAGTCCGGTGTCACTGTTCATAAAATGATAAAAGAACGTAACCACGATAGACAAGAACCGGGTAGTAATACCATCATTATGAAATTAGCTTCTGGTTCAGCTAAACGATCTGGCGCAAACTTAAGTGTCCCTGAAAAGTGTCAACAAGCCATAAACATACTTACCGAGCAGTTTCCTGGCTATGATATGGTTGCTATTCGACATATGGCCGCGGAGAAAGTTGGCGTATCGCCCCAGTACATTGAAAACTTGAATATTCTACCGGAAAAATCTGCCTGATTTCATTTACAAACTCACTAGTTTGCATATTGAAACGCATGATCCCAAATATAATCTAATATATATTTAGCCTGAGCAGGCTCGGAAACTTGGTATTTCTCATCTGCTAATTTTTTAACTACTGATTTTACTTCGCCATTTTGTAACGGTGCCTGCATCGATTGTAATTGCTTTAAAGCACGTTGCACGTCCAACGCTGAGTCTACCGAGAATTCTTTCTTAATCCAGTCATTGGTTTTATCTTCTATCTCTTTAGCACCAAGAGGTTGTTCTGCATTTACTAGTAAAATATATACCAAGATTGCTTCTTTAGTTTGTTCTTCTTCAGATGAATCAACAATCGCATTCAGTGTCCCTTGTGACACATCCAAACTTTTAAAGAATAAGACATCCGTAACTTTCTTTAAAAACTCAAGCCGCTTACTTTTATACTTAACATATTGCCGCACCGCAAAACCACCTAGGGCCATAGAGGTAGACAACACTGCAACAAGCAGTGGATAAATAGCTTTTTTATCACCTGACTCTACATTGAATTTTTCACCCAGATCCCAGCCAAAAACAAGCAAGGCTACGGCACCAATCAACAAGCCCAAACTTGGCAATACTTTTATCGCCATGGGGATTGCAGCGCCTAATGCCGGCACGCCTAGCATCATCTTATCTTTCCAACTCATACTAATTTTAACATTCGGGAACAGCAGTTCCAGATCATAATGCGGAATGTTTTTGTATAAATACAAATAGACTTTGCCTGGTGAATAATTTAAATCATCCCTAGCCTTCTTTTTATCAAAATATTCCTTAGGCATTATATGTAGCAGTACTGCTACACGATCATAGTTTTCAAAACTGATCTTTTTTTCCCTGAAAAAACGTTTGATGGAAACTTCTTTAGTGCTACTTCCACGGTAAAATATTTTAATGCGTTGATAGTCATTTAAATCTACATCTGTATTCACAGGAACCAAGGAAAATGTTTTAAATGCCTTTTCAATATCTACTTGCTTTAATTCATGGAAATTTGCATCTTGTAAAGTGCTACCAAATGTTTCAGCAAGAATATCCGCTTGAAGCTTTAACTCATCATCACTTAACTTTGGGAATAATGGCATTTCTTGGTTGGGGCTTAAATAAGCATAAGCTTGCTTCATCTGCTCTAGCTTTTGTTGAGAAATATAATGCTGATAAGCCGATAATATCTCAGAGAATGAGCGAAACTGACGAACTTGTTCTTCACTTAAACCAGGTTGACTACAGCACTTGTTGACCAGCACGTGGCGACTACATGGAATAAATTGCATTATGTATTTAATCTAGAAATTATTAGTACAAACAAAAACGCCTAGAATATTCTCTAGGCGTTTTGAGTTTTCGTAACAAGAAAATAAAATAATTATTTTTTTATCATGCGATAAAGTAACAGTAAAATTAAAGCACCGACTACCGCTATGACCAAGCTAATTAGATTGAATCCAGTAACAGACCCAAATCCAAGTAACGTACTAATATAGCCACCGACAAACGCGCCCGCTATACCAAGCAAAATAGTCACTATGAAGCCACCTGGATCCTTACCAGGCATTATTAATTTAGCGATGGCACCTACAATGCCACCGAGAACTATCCAAGTTAAAAATCCCATACTTTATCCTTAAGTTATAATTTTTTTATATTTAAAACGTTACTCTTTCTTCATCATCTTTTCAGCTGCATCACCTGCATGCTCTTTCGCTGATTCAGCGGCATCACCGGCATGTTCTTTTACCTTCTCAACCACTTCTTCAGCTTTTTCCATCATTGTTTCACCACCCTCAGCAGCCTCTTCTTCGATTGGAGGTAATGAATCAAAATCAGGAAGGGGCTCCACTTCTGGGCCTTTTATAGCATCACCATCCATCATTTCTTTTGCAGAATCGACCGCATCACCCGCGTGCTCCTTAACCGAATCGGCTGCATCACCTGCATGTTCCTTAGCAGCATCTACTGCATCACCTGCATGTTCCGCAGCACTATCTGCAGCATCGCCCGCTTTATCCATCATTTCACCCGCTTCTTCTTTGCTACATCCAAACA
>CAZVPJ010000054.1:0-10426 GCA_964629035.1 uncultured Thiotrichales bacterium
TGCTTGATTTTATCCGTATTTGGCTCAACTTCTACTTGTTGAATTACTTCTCCGTCAAATTCAATTTCATGGATTCCAGACTTAGATTGAAGCGTCTCTCCATTCTCTATTGTTTTATTGTTAATACTGATACTTTCAGATTGAACACTTATTTTAGATTCACTCAATAACCTACCTTTCAAACTTGGTCCTGATGACGCTGAACATCCAAACAGAAAAATCAGCATTGTGATGGTAATTATTTTCAAAATATTGAATTTTAATTACTTTTCTTTAGGTAATTAACGGTCATTGTTTAATTTCCATGCTTATTAATGATTTCTCTATATCTCTATTTTCTAAAATTTTAGGGTAATTTTCCTTGAGATAATCTAATGTATCTTCCAATTCATCATTTACCATGATATCCCCTTTCACAGAAAATAATTTCAAATCCATATTAATGCTTACTTCACCTATATACGTAATTTCACCAGGTTTTATATTAAACCTAGAACCATCTTTTAATGAAGCATAGTGATTTCCAAAACTTATCTGATAAAAATAATATTCCTTAGCGGGTAGAGTTGCTACCAGTATGTATTTCTCACCCTTGAATTTCATTTTCCTATAGTTAAATGATGAATCACCAACAGCGTTATATACTAGCTCCAGTGAAGTTAGCAAAGGATTCTTGTGGCCTTGCCAATTGGTATCAAGACCAACAACCAGTACTCCTTCATCTTGTTTCAGTGTTTGAGTATCTTGTATTTTTGTGGTCGCACAGCCACATAAAAAAATTACAAGAAAAGCAGCAATAGTATTTTTCATTTCATCCCCTAATTTGATTTATTGGCTAAGTAAATATATCCACTTTGTAACGCGTTTGTGTTCATATTATGCTTTATTGTAAATCACTGGCATTTTTCCTTTCCAATCATTCCATGTTGCCTTATTGGTTATTAACCTAGCCATAAAATGGCCTACATTAATTCGACTCGTTTTACCTGCATCAAAAATCGCACTTCTAGTAGGAGATGGATAAATTTCATAATCAGAAACCATCGTTTCATTGGTTAAGTTATCCGGCCGTACCGCAGCCCACTCTATGGCAGTGTTATTTTGTCCAATGTGTGTTCTCAGAAAATCTGCAGCATTCTCGTTATCTCGATGTGGTGGTAACAGCATGCGCAGAAGAACAATAATGAATTTCTGCGCGAATGAAATTTGTTCATTTAGATCACCATTGCGATTACCCGTGGTGTTCATTAATACAACTTTAACTGGTGAAGCGGGATTATTTTCTTGAATGGCGTTACAAATTTTTATAACCGAATCGGTAACAAGTCTATGTGGTGGACCAAACAAACCCTTAAGCGTCATGTTATGGCCTAAGCAAGATGCTACCGCACGACAACCCTCCACATGTTGTACCATCTCTTCATCAGTGATATCTGTGATGTTGCGATGGATGATGGATAGATTTTTATGATGAGAAATGTAGTCAGATAAAGAATCTCTAGAACGCACTATCACTTTAACCATCTCACCCTGTTCAAGTAATTGCTTTACTAACAATTGTCCCGTTGCACCATTTGCTCCAAGCACTAATATTGTCGTTAAGCTTTCCACCTTTATAATTATAAGATAATTTATTTATTATATTTAAACTTTTTATCCACAAAATTATATTTCTCATTAAAATATTTCCTAAATTAATAATATAGGAGGCGATATGTACGATGTCATTTATTTTATTATTGGAGTATTAATCGTTTATGTTATCTGGAGTAACATGAAAAAGATCGATTGACCTTGGGATTTAAATCAGTCTTTGAAATGATTTGGTGACTTTAGAGGTGGAAGGACTTGTAAATGGAATTAGGAAGCAAGGTTGACAGCGTTCAGACTTAGAGAATGAGAGAGAGTTGTTGGAGAGAGAGGTTCACTATCTGGTAATTCCGCTGTCATAGAATCCTTGCTTCCTTAGACCGGTAATTTTGCGTCCCTAGCTTTAGCTAGGTATGCCGTTTTCAGTAGTATGGGTACTCCTCGTTAATCAACTAATGAAGCTAGTTTAGTGCGGGTATTGATTAATTTATTAGAGCTCCTTCACACTTTTCTGCAGTCTACCGTTCACACTACAGTAGCGTAATTTACGTAGAAACAATACGTTATTTAAAATTTAGATTGAACGGTGCTAATATCCCGATTAAAGCCATGTGTATTGATAAACCATCTAACATCATTCATAAATACGAATATAAGTATGAAAACTATATGTTTTACTAAACTTATATAAAGGTTGATGATTAGACATATCACAGTATCTGAATACCTTTACCGTCATCATTACAATACATAGGAGGAAAGCTAACAATGTATAAGATCATCTATAACATAATTGGTGGCTTTTCACTTGTCTTAGGCATACTGGGTGCTTTCCTTCCATTACTACCCTCGACTTGTTTTATTCTAGTCGCCACTTGGGCATTTGCTAAATCATCACCTGCCTTTCATCACTGGTTGTATTATCAGTCGCCTTTTTCAAACTCTATTCAAGATTGGACTACATATCGAGTGATACCCGCAAAGGTTAAGTGGATCGCAACGCTATCCATCATCGGATCTTATTTAATTACGGTTTTGCTTATTGATAATATATATATTGTTGGTGGACTAGGGATTGGCATGGCGGTATTACTGCTTTATTTACATTCCAAGCCCAGTTGCAGGCCATGCCATCTCTCGAATTCTGGCTATGTCAACCACCCACCGTTTCTAAAATCACATCGGCAAGTAATTTAAACTCGTGCTGTCTCACGCTCGCTTTGCGCCACGCGAGTCCAATTTCACGATAGGATTTGTCTTTTAAATCTTTAGTGAGCACATTTGTATGTTTCAATAAGCCACTGTCTATTGCCATTTGAGGAATAAACGTAACACCCAAGTCACTATTTACCATCTGTATCAAACTATACATCCCACTCGCAGAAAATTTACTAATATTACCTTTACGTGAAATATTGCATGCAGATAAGGCATGATCCCGCAAACAATGGCCATCGGCTAATAACATAATCGATTCATTATTATTTTTACCAGCAGAAAACTTCTCTGGATCGATTAATGTAGTGCCTTTTTTATAAGCAAGCTTAAAAGGATCATTAAATATTGAGATTGATTCTGTGTTCTGCAATTCAAAGGGTAGTGCTAGCAATAGTAGATCTAACTCACCATCTAATAACATGGTATGTATTTTTTTTGTTTGCTCCTCTACTAGATATAATTCCAGCTTTGGATATTTTTTACGAATTTTAGGAATTATCTTTGGTAATAGAAAAGGCGCTATGGTGGGAATGATACCCATCTTCAAAACACCACTGAGTGGCTCTTGTATAGATTTAGCAATATCAACGATTCCTTCCATATCAAATATTGCTAAGCGTGCTTGCTGTGCCACTAATTTACCTGCAGAGGTAAACACGACACTACGATTAGTTCGATCTACCAATGAAGCATTCAAAAGTGTCTCGAGATCTTTGATGGCAACACTAAAAGCGGATTGTGTTACAAAACAAGACTCAGCAGCACGTCCAAAGTGTAAATGCTTTTCTAACGCTACTAGATAGCGTAACTGTTTAACGGTGGGCAAATTAACCATATATAAAACCGATTACAATCATTTAAATAATGAAATTTACTTATATCAGGAAATCGCTAATATAGCTAACCATAGTAAACAAATTAAAGGATATTCATTGCCCTGAAAGATATGTGAAATAAAACTGAAGATACTCCTCCCTCCCAATACTCCCCAAAAACTCTTTAGTTTGCATTCATCACAGGGCAATGTTTTTTACTAATTACTGAATCTCGGTCTCATCCAGCATGTCTTGCATACGTTGCATAGCATCTTGGTTAGACTCTAGCGCCTGCTCTGCTCGTTCAATATAGTCTTGATAAGCAGGAATTGATATTGCGGCTAGAATTCCAAATATTGCTGGAATACCTATCGCTAATACCAAAAGCGCAGTGGGGTTTTTATTGGGTTGAAGGCCAAATGAATTAGAACCTTTTGTTCCTGGCCAGAGTAATACGTATAGCGCAAACAGTACCCCAACAATTGGAACATACATCAGTAATTGCCACCAACCACTTCTATTTAAATCATTTAGCCTACGTCTTACTAATATGACTGAAATGATAATTAAGGGTAGGTAGAAAACGATTAAAAGCAGTACAGATGTAACACCAGAGATCTCTGTAAAAACATTTGCGATAGATGGAACTAGAAATGCTGCTATACCAATAAACAATAAGGTTAGCATTGTAAACAGCATGCCATAGGCTAAGTAGCGTATTCGACCTATTCTTCCATTGATAGAAAATATTTTTGGTTGATACGTTTCTGCTGATGACGTTGCAGGATTCGATTTTGGGCTTTCGTAAGGATTACTAGATTCCATTTAAAATTACCTCAAGAAGATAGAAGAGACAGTATGTTGGCTATATTATTCGATAGAACAACTAACCGTAGGTTTTATACAGTGCAGTTAATGAATGATATCTAGAAATTCCAATATCTCATCAGCTGTCGCACGGCCTCGATGGTTATCACTCACTTTTGAATACTGAATATAACCGTCATGATCAATCACAAGTGCTGCTGGATAAGCTGTTTCGTCTGGCGCATCCCATCTTAGTCCAAGATGATTTGTAATGGAGTAGTCACTATCAATTACAAAGATAAAATTACTCGGCAAGTCTTCTGTTTCTTCTAAAGGAGCAGTAAACTCTTTCGCACGTTTATCCAGGTTATCTACTTGCCCGGGATAAATAAATACTACAGGCGTATTTCTTTGTGCTTCAAACTCAGATGCTTTAGCAATATATCCTGCTACCTGTGTAGAACAAACAGGGCATTGCTTACCTGGAAAGCCACGTAACATTACGATTACAACAGAGCCTTTTTTGACCTCTTTTGATAACTGGAAAGAACCACCATTCATAGTGACGCCAGAAAAGTCTTTTAGAATAGTACCTTCTTCAGGGCCAATACTTAGATCAGCCGCATGAGTGAAGCCTGCTAAGCAAATTAGAAATAACAACGAAAGAATTCGTTTGTAATATTTTTTCATGGTTAAGCCTTTAAAATTTAATGACTATAAGATTATTCAACGGTTACAGACTTAGCAAGATTACGTGGCTGATCAACGTCGGTGCCTTTCAGGATTGCTACATGATAAGCAAGCAACTGAAGTGGTATAGTGAATAATATCGGTGCTACCGCATTATCAGGAGCATCTACTTCAATAACGATTGTATCGGGTTCAGATACAAACCCTGAACTAGCATCTGCAAATACGTGTAAAACGCCTCCACGTGCGCGCACTTCTTCAAGGTTTGATTTTAATTTTTCTAATAACTCATCGTTTGGTGCAACAGCAATAATTGGCATTTTGTCATCCACTAATGCTATCGGGCCATGTTTAAGCTCGCCTGCTGGATACGCTTCAGCATGGATATATGAAATTTCTTTTAACTTAAGTGCCCCTTCCATTGCTACTGGATGATGTGACCCTCTGCCTAGAAATAATGCATTATTTTTATCTCCATAATGCTTGGCTAATTTTTTAATTTTGCCATCCAGTTCTAGTACTTTATTAATCCTTGTGGGTAAATTAGTTAATTGTTCTACAAGTATTTTTTCCATTTCATCATGCATGCCATGGCGACGGCCTGCAGTAATCACGAGTAGTAATAATGCAATTAACTGTGTAGTGAATGCCTTTGTAGATGCAACCCCAATTTCGGGTCCAGCATGTGTCATCAATGCCAGGTCAGATTCACGCACCAATGAGCTTTCCGGTACGTTACAAATAACCAAAGAACCCACATAAGGTTCTTGTTTGGATTGTTGTAATGCAGCTAGCGTATCTGCTGTTTCACCAGATTGTGAAATGGTGACAAATAATGTGCCTGGCTGAACAACGTGCTTGCGATAACGAAACTCACTTGCAACATCGATAAAACACGGGATACCTGCAATTTCTTCAAACCAAAATTTTGCGATGAGTCCTGAGTGATAACTCGTACCACAGGCAATGATTTGTATAATTTTAGTTTGGTCTAATATTTCTTTGGCTTTTGGACCTAATATTTGTTCTGCTACACGACCATTAATTAACCTTCCTTCAAGCGTATCCGAAATGGCTTGTGGTTGCTCATAGATCTCTTTGAGCATGTAATGTGGGTAACCACCTTTTTCTACAGCATCAGCAGATAGTTTGCTGATTTTAGTTTCTCGCTCAACCGATTCACCATTATGATTGAGAATATTTATTGCATCGCGAGTGATTTCGGCAATATCTCCATTTTCTAGAAAAATAAATTCTTGGGTTTCTTTTAATAAAGCCTGTACATCTGATGCTATAAAATTGCCTTTATCACCAACACCCAACACCAGTGGGCTGCCATTACGTGCAGCAATTAATTTATCAGGATCATTTTTATCAATCACTCCTAATGCATAAGCACCTTTTAAATCTTTAATAGTTTTGCTTACCGCTTGATAGAGTGTGAGATTTTGATCTAGGTAGTGAACGATCTGGTGTGCGATAACTTCTGTATCTGTTTCTGAGGTAAAGCTGAAACCAAGTTTAATTTGCTGTTCTTTTAATTCTTCAAAGTTTTCTATTATGCCATTGTGAACGATCGCGACTCGATCATTACATATATGAGGATGTGCATTATTCTCGGCTGGTATTCCATGAGTTGCCCAACGTGTGTGAGCAATTCCTAGTTCACCAATTAATGCATTCTGATCTAATGCAGCACTTAATTCACTCACTTTTCCGGTTCTACGCACACGGTCTATGGAACCATCCGTAAGCACTGCCATGCCTGCCGAATCATAACCGCGGTACTCTAAACGGCGTAATCCCTCTAGTAATACCGGAGATACATCACGGTTCGCTATTGCTCCAACAATTCCACACATATTCTTTATCTAGTTATATAAGTTATCTTGTTTATAAAATTATTTTGGTTTTTTTTGTGGTCGCTGCCAATTGTCAATAGTAAATTGTTTGCTTCGCGCCAATGTAAGTTTTTGCTCAGGAGTGTCTTTGGTAATGGTTGAACCTGCTCCTATTGTTGCGCCACTACCTATGGTCACTGGAGCAATAAATTGAGTATCTGAGCCTACAAATACATTATCACCAATCGTAGTGCGATGTTTGTTAGCCCCGTCATAATTACAGGTAATGGTTCCAGCTCCAATATTAACGTTTTCGCCTACATCACTATCACCGATATAGCTCAAATGGTTAATTTTACTGCCAGTTTTTACATTAGCTTTCTTAATCTCTACGAAGTTACCTACTTTCACATTATTCGCTAAATCAGTATCTGGGCGTATACGTGCATAGGGCCCTAGCTCACAATGTTCGCCGATATTGGCATTTTCAATGTGGCAGTTAGCAAGTATTTTCGTTCCTGCATAAATTTTAGAATTAATGATGATTGCATTAGCACCGATTGACACACCATCACCCAACTGATTATTGCCAATAAAAACACTATTCACATCAATCTCTACATCTTTTCCTGTCTCTAAATTACCACGCACATCAATACGCTTTGGATCTGTTAGCGTGACACCTTTTGTCATTAACTCATTTGCAATGCGGTGCTGAAAGAGTCTTTCTACTTGTGATAGATTCAGTTTATTGTTCACACCCAGAATTTCATTTTCATCACCACAAATGATGGCTTCTACTTTCTGGTTTTGCTTTACCGCCAAAGCTATACAATCTGTTAAATAATATTCTTTTTGTGCATTATTATTACTGATATTGCTTAGCCATTCTTTTAAATGCCCTGCTTGCGCTGCCAAAATACCTGAATTTATTTCTTTAATTTTAAGTGTAGTTGGATCTGCATCTTTTTGTTCTACAATAGCTTTTACATTTTCTTTTGCATCACTCAAAGTATTATTGGCATTTCTTTGTACTTCACCTTGTGAATACGTATCTTTTTTATGCTCACGAACAATACGGCCATAGCCTGTTGGGTCCTCTAATAGAGCAGACAGCAGCACTAGTTGTTTGTTCGATAGTTCATTAATTAGATTTTGTAAAGTTTCAGTTTTTAGTAATGGCACATCTCCATACAAAATTAAGATATTCTGTTGATCATTTTTAATATTTGGAAGTGCTTGTTGCACTGCATGACCCGTTCCTAATTGTTGTTCTTGCAAACACCAGCTTATTTTTTCATTTTGTATGGTTTGTTTTACAAGGTCTGCTCCATGACCAATGACGATATGGATAGCATCAGGTGAAAGTTGTTGGGCGGTATCAATTACATGAGCCAACATTGGTTTTCCTGCAACTTTATGCAGAACCTTAGGTAAATCACTATGCATACGTGTGCCTTTACCTGCTGCAAGGATGATAATTTCTAAACCCATATTTCTTTTAAATTTTATAAATGACAGAGGATATCAGTAACATATTGAAAATATGTTGACTGGGGTTAAACTTTTACAACAGTTTATGCCAAGCTGGCAATGAATAAAAAGCTAAATTGGTGTAGGTGGGAAATTGGTCTGATCAAGCCGCCTTACAGGCGTATTAAGTGTTTATCGGGTGTTGATGGGTGAAATTGTGATGCTAGATTAAGGTCTTGTTTTACTTGCGGATTTTACGCATTCTTTCAATCATGCGCAGTTGTTCTGCAGCTCTGACTAACTCAGCTTGTGCTTTTGCGGCATCAAAATCACCTTGTTGATCTTTAAGTGCTTCCTCTGCACGCTGCTTGGCTTCTAGTGCCTTCGCTTCATCTAGGTCTTCCGCGCGTATTGCGGTATCAGACAATACAGTGACGACGCCGGGTTGTACTTCAAGAATACCTCCCGATACATATAAATACTGATCTTCTTCGCCATCCATTTCGATTTTTAATTCACCGGGTCGTAAGCCAGTTACCAATGGAGTATGACGAGGATAAATACCGACATCACCCATTTGTGCAGGCGCAAAAACTGCGCTTATTGTGCCGGAGAATAATTCCTTTTCGGCACTTACTACATCAAGATGCATGGTGGTGGTTTCAGCCATTTATTTAATTTCCTCTGCCTTCTTCACAACATCTTCTATTCCACCTTGCATGTAGAACGCTTGCTCAGGCAAGTGATCATACTCACCATCAACAATGGCTTTAAAGCTTGAAATGGTGTCTTGCAATGATACTAATGCACCAGGTGTACCGGTAAATACTTCTGCAACCGCAAACGGTTGCGATAAGAAGCGTTGTATTTTACGAGCACGGAATACAACTTGTTTATCTTCTTCTGATAATTCGTCCATACCCAAAATTGCGATAATGTCTTTTAGTTCTTTATATCGCTGCAGAGTGTTTTGAACTGCTCGAGCGGTATCATAGTGTTCATTTCCAATGACTAATGGATCAAGTTGTCGACTCGTAGAATCTAATGGATCCACTGCTGGATAGATACCTAGCTCAGCTACTTGTCTTGATAGTACTACGGTAGCATCCAGGTGAGCGAAGGTGGTAGCAGGGGATGGATCGGTTAAGTCATCCGCTGGTACATAAACTGCTTGAATAGATGTAATCGAACCGTCACTGGTCGAAGTAATACGTTCTTGTAACGCACCCATTTCTTCCGCTAGTGTTGGCTGATAACCCACAGCAGATGGCATACGTCCTAGTAGCGCAGATACTTCTGTACCCGCAAGCGTATATCGATAGATATTATCAATAAACAACAACATATCTTTACCTTCATCACGAAAGTATTCCGCCATCGTCAAGCCGGTTAGTGCAACACGAAGTCGGTTACCGGGAGGCTCATTCATTTGGCCATACACCATCGCCACTTTATCCAGTACATTGGCTTCTTTCATTTCATAATAAAAATCATTACCTTCACGAGTACGTTCACCTACCCCCGCAAAAACAGAAAGACCAGAGTGCTTCTTCGCAATATTATTAATTAACTCCATCATGGTCACGGTTTTGCCTACACCCGCACCACCAAATAATCCGATTTTGCCGCCCTTAGCAAACGGGCATAACAAGTCGATTACTTTAATGCCTGTTTCTAGTAGCTCATTACCACCCGCTTGTTCTTCAAACGTTGGTGGTGCACGATGGATTGGACTACCTGATTCCGCACCAATTTCACCGGCATTATCTACCGGCTCTCCAAGTACGTTCATGACGCGTCCCAATGTTTTAGGTCCAACAGGTACCGTAATCGGTGCGTCTGTATTGGAAACTTTTAAACCACGCTGCAAACCGTCCGAAGCACCCATTGCAATGGTTCTTACCACACCATCACCTAATTGTTGCTGTACTTCTAAGGTTAGCTTTTGCTCATCTACGATTAACGCATCATAAACATTTGGCACATTGTCAC
>CAZVPJ010000055.1:0-10420 GCA_964629035.1 uncultured Thiotrichales bacterium
CTTGGCATTCTAGCCCCCATAAGTCATAACCCATTCCTACAATTACGGGTTCAATAATGGGCAGAATCGCATACGGATCGTTAATCAAAATAATTCTCTATCGTTCCTCAGTAACTTTAATAGCTAACTCAAACTTTAGCCTCATTTTAAATGGCCTGATAAAAAAAAAGGGCATACTTCGCCCATTCAAACTCTCATCACATCCATATGAGTACCCTCATCAGAGTCATTTGCTGAAAATATTGCATAAATAATGTATGTGCAATAAAAAAGGCCCTCTAGGGGCCCTTCCGAATCATTGAAAAACAATGACTTAGCAAAATAATACGCGGTTAGTATAGGTAAAAAAAAACCAGGCTTCAAGCACATAGTTAGCCGAACGTCTGATACCTCGTCATATAGAGGTCTTGCAGGGCAACCCATGCTTCCTATCTTGATAGTGTGAAGTTACCTGCCCCACCCAAAATGTAACTGTGCGATGTATCTAAGCGATGTAAATAAGCTATTCAAATAAGCTCAGCAAATAGACAATGATAACTTTATTGCGTATCCCTCCTTGAAATAGCAATTATCTTGATTCATAAAAAAAGCCCGATTAAATCGGGCTTTTTCGTATCACTCCATAGAGTGCGAATATGCATTCAACTTATACGTCTACAATATCACCCTTCATAGAGTATAGAATGCAAAGCACTTCATCTTGTTCTTTTTGGCCAACATTGTTTTTATTCAATGCCGCTAGAACGTCGTCACATACCGCATTGAATTCAGTATCACTAATGTTCATACCAGTATGAGCAGTAAGCATGTCCAGACCAGTATATTCTTGAGGACCTCCTATTCCAGAACAGAAGAACTCCCATACAAGCTGCTTTACTTTCTCTCCATCACTTTTTACATAGCGATTTTTAATCTTTGTGTTGATATTATGGTTGGTCCATATATCTGCAGTAATGCTTTTTAACTTTTCACCACCGCCTAAACGGTCATATAAACTGGCTTCACTCATCTCGACACTCCTTTACGTTCATATTATTACTGTCAAACGCAGCATATATTTCAAATTATACTACTATTATAACGTGTTATTTACTCGATTTTCCAGCCTGACTTTTAATCGATATCATTTTAACAAGCTGGTGTAACTAGTTGTTAGCTATGTGTTTATTATACTAAGATTTTTTAATCTGATATATAATAAATAACAAACCTTTACGCTTTCCACATAACATCATCGTTTTGTGCGATCGCAGCCTCTAATAACTCAATAAGCGGCAAAGCCCGTTTGTCGATACTTACAAAGTCGTCACTTTCGCGAGCTGACGCGTCCTCGTCTTCATCAATAACCACCATTTCTGATTGAATGGCAGCTTTTAACGAAGTTAATGCTAATGGCAAATCATCCGCCCGAATCGCCCCGGGTATTGAACCACTATGACCCATCGATCGAATGAGTTTTTTGGCTATATCACCAAACATGGTAATTTTTGCATACGCGTTAGACTCAAAGGTAACTAGCATACCTATACGATATCATGATCTAAGCACCGAAGGCGTCATCATCCAGGTAGCCACTCAGTATCTCTTTTAATTAGTAAAAAACCGGAGCGCCAATCTAATAAAATCTAAATAGCCCTGAAGGTTAAACCGAAACACAATTATGCTCTTGATCGTATGATCTTGATCGAAGCATTGATTATAAATGCTTATAAATGGCTTATATTTGGCCAATACCTAGTGTGATATGTGGTAGCGGGGGTAGGATTTGAACCTACGACCTTCGGGTTATGAGCCCGACGAGCTGCCAGACTGCTCCACCCCGCATCAATCTGAGCCGCAGGAGTCTACGCAGTTACTACCGACAATACAAGATTATAGAATAGGTTTTGGACAAACAGTAATCAAAAACAAGCCTTCAACTTGGTATGATCTAGCCACATACTTTCTTGCAGAAACTCCAGACTAGATGTGCAAGTTTGCTGCCTGTCCAATCGCGTGTCTAAAAAGTCCAACTGTGATCTTATTAAGGAAATATACTCACACAATAATTTAGCAAATAATTGGGAAAGATGAATAAGCCTACGATCAGCAACCCATTAATTGAGAGCACAGTATTCGCGATCCATGCATTTTTATGTGTACTCAACCTCATTTCTAAATCATCAAAGTATATGTACTTGATAACCCTCAAATAGTAGAAAGCACCCACGATTGACATGATAACGGCCAATAATGCCAACCAGATAAAATCGTTATAAACCAGACTTTGCAGCACATATAGTTTTGCATAAAAACCAACGGTTAATGGCATGCCCGCCATCGCAAACATCACTAATAACATGATTAATGCTAATCGAGGATGAGATTGGTTTAATCCTTTTAAATCTGACAGATCATCGACATCACTATGATTGTGCTTACTTAGTAACAACAACACCCCAAATGCACCTGCCGCCATGAGTACATAGATAATGGTATAAAACAATGCAGATGCATAGCCAAAACTCTCACCAGATAAGAATCCTAGCAACACAAAACCAATATGAGAAATAGTTGAATACGCTAACATGCGCTTAATATGACTTTGAGCAATTGCAATTAGGTTTCCAAATATCAAAGATAACACTGCAAGTATCATTAGCATCTGCTGCCAATCATCTACTAACTCTTGCATTCCATAACTTAGCAAACGCATTGCCATAACAAATGCCGCCAACTTCGGAGCCGTTGCAATAAATAAAGTGACTGCGGTTGGGGCACCTTGATAGACATCCGGAACCCACATATGAAAAGGAACGGCTCCAAACTTAAAAGCTACTCCCACAACAATAAATGTTAATGCAAAAATGAGACCAATATTAAGTCCGTCAACACTTTCTAAATATGAACTTATTTCGGTAAGGCTTAACGAGCCAGTGATGCCGTACATAATAGACATACCATAGAGCAACAACCCTGATGCTATTGCGCCTAATACAAAATACTTAATCGCTGCTTCTGGCGCATCATTTGAATCACGTACGTATGCTACCAGAGCATACAAACATAAAGATAAAAGCTCTAAACCTAAATATATGGTGATAAAGTTTTGTGCGGAAGCCATGATCAGCATTCCTAACGTTGCAAATAACCCTAATATATAAAACTCTGGTTTAGAATTTTTAATACTAACTAAATACGGACGCGCATAGACAAAGATCACTGCAACCGTTATACAAACGAGCACTTTAATTAATTTCGCAAGACCATCATGTACATACATTCCTTCGAAAAGTACAACATCAGGTCGGTTCGCACCCCGAATAAGTAAAAACACCATACCTACTAATGTAAGCAAACTTAGAATATACGTAATATTCTCGCTATTTCGGCCTGCAAACAGGCTGACCATCAAAACAACCAATGTTCCAATAAGTAATGCAATCTCAGGCATAATCACTAGCGACTTCATCAGCATGACAAGCAGACCTGGAAGTGAATCTATTGAATTTATATCTAAGCTATCCATTACGATTTGTTCATTGTGGGAGATTTGTTTGTTGAGCTTGGTATAAAAGATGTGAAACCGAAGCGTCCATCATCTCAATTAGAGGTGCTGGCCATAGTCCTATCCATAAAACGAAAAATGCCAGCACTGATAAACAAAAAAACTCACGACCATTAATATCTTTTAACTTAGCGACCTCATCATTTGCCACTTCGCCAAACACTACTCGCTTAACCATCCAAAGCGTATAAGCAGCACCTATGATTAATGTAGTAGCAGCTAAAAATGCAAACCAGACATTCGCTTTAAAGCTAGCCAGAATCACCATAAACTCACCGACAAATCCAGACGTTCCCGGCAAACCTGCATTCGCCATTGCAAATAGCACAAAGAAAGCTGCAAACTTTGGCATGGTATTTACCACACCACCATAATCTGCAATTTGACGGCTATGCATGCGGTCATACAAGACGCCCACACAAAGAAACATGGCACCAGAAATAAAGCCATGTGAAATCATTTGCACCATACCACCTTGCAACGCAAGTTCTGAATAAGAACTGCTGTCGGCTGCTAATTTAAAAATTACGAAAAAGCCAAGCGTTACAAAGCCCATATGTGCAATGGATGAATACGCAATAAGCTTTTTCATATCTCTTTGTGCAAGTGCAACAAAACCGATATAAACTACTGCCACTAACGAAACTGCTATGACCAAATAAGCTAATTGATAACTAGCATAAGGCGTAATAGGAATACTAAAACGCAAAAATCCATAACCACCAACTTTCAACATAATGGCAGCCAATACAACCGAACCTCCTGTTGGCGCCTCCACATGGGCATCTGGCAGCCAGGTATGAACTGGCCACATTGGTATTTTTACTGCAAAAGCGATAAAGAATGCTAAAAACAAAAATAGCTGTTGAGTTTCATCAAATTTCGTTAGCTGCAATGCTGCAATTTCAAATGTACCTGCGTTTAAGTACATGTAGATTAGCGCGATCAACAAAAAAACCGAACCAAAAAACGTATATAAAAAGAATTTTATGGTTGCATAGACCCTTCTTGGACCACCCCACATTCCAATAATTAAAAACATTGGAATCAACATGCCTTCAAAGAAAATATAAAAAAGAATAGCGTCTAGGGCACAAAAAACACCAATCATTAAACCTTCTAAGATAAGAAAGGCAGCTAAGTATTCAACGATGCGATCACGTGCCAATTCCCACGCTGCAATAATAACCAGAACGGTAATGACTGTAGTGAGCAGGATCAATGGCACTGCAATTCCATCCACACCTAAAGCATAATAAATATTAAACGCATTAATCCATGGTATTTGCTCATAGAACTGCATTGCATATTGGCTGTTATCAAAGCCTCGCGTTAATACAATACTTACCAACAAAGTAGCCAACGCAATAATTAATGAAAACCATTTTGAAAAATCTATAGATATCTTTTTAGCAGCTAGTACCAGTAAACCACCAATAATTGGCAACCAAATCAGTATGCTTAGAATAGGTAATGAATTAAACATAGCAACTACTGCAAAAATACCTTGCTTAATAGAATTAGCAAGCCAATGATCATCGCAAATGCATAATGGTATAAGTAACCTGTTTGAATATTGCGAACTTTCACCGAAAACCAATTAATAAGTTTTGCCGAACCATTTACTACCAAACCATCTATCAATAAACGGTCACCAAATGAATCACAAAAAGCGCCTATTTTGCGAGAGCCACTCGCAAATACGGTTTGGTATAACTCATCAATACCATATTTGTTGGCTAACACTTTATAAGGAATATGTAATATTTGTTTGAAACTCTCTGCAAGTTTAGGTTGCTTCATATACAAGAACCATGCACAGAAAATACCTGCAAACGCTAAGTAAACTGCATAGCCTTGGAACGCATGCGCAAAAAACGATCCTATACCATGATAATGCTCTGCTAGTTTTGCAACTGACTGGTGATGTTCAGCAACATAAATACTTTCTGCGAAGTAATCACCAAAGACGAACGAGCCTATAAATAAACCTGCAAATACGGAAGGAATCGCAAGCAGTATTAGCGGTATGGTGATTACTTTAGGTGATTCTTTCACATGCTCCTCTGTATGTTTATCCATGCGAGATTCACCATGAAATACCAAGAACAATAGTCGGAAAGAATAAAAAGCAGTAACAAACACTCCAGCCAATACTAACCAATAAGCAAACCCGGCAGCTGGTAAATTAGAATAATGCACTGCTTCAATGATCGAATCTTTAGAAAAGAACCCTGAGAATCCTGGGAAACCAATCAGCGCTAATGTGCCAATAAATGCCGTCCAATAGGTTATGGGCATATATTTTTTCAAGCCCCCCATATTGCGCATATCCTGCTCATGATGCAGTGCAACAATTACCGAACCGGCGCCCAAAAACAATAAAGCTTTAAAAAAGGCGTGTGTGAATAAGTGAAAAATAGCAATTGAGTATGCCGATGCACCCAGGGCAACCGTCATATACCCTAATTGCGATAAAGTTGAATACGCTACAACCCTTTTAATATCATTCTGCACAATTCCAACCAGCCCCATAAAGAATGCGGTGATTGCACCAATAATTAGAATGACATTTAACGCTGTATCACTTAATTCAAATAACGGCGACATCCTAGCGACCATAAAAATACCTGCAGTCACCATTGTCGCAGCGTGAATCAGTGCTGAAATAGGTGTCGGGCCTTCCATAGAATCCGGCAACCATACATGCAACGGCACTTGTGCTGATTTACCCATTGCACCCACAAATAATAATAAGCAAATTACCGTCATGACAGGCCAATGAATATTTTCGGTAATTGCAAAAGTCTGTGTATTAATTAATGGTGCTTGTGAAAATACCGACTCATAATCCAGCGAATTAAATACGGCTAGCACTGCACCAATACCTAATAAAAACCCAAAGTCACCCACTCGGTTGACCAAAAATGCCTTCATGTTGGCAAAAATTGCGCTATCTCTCGTATACCAAAATCCAATCAGCAGATATGAAACTAATCCAACCGCTTCCCAACCAAAAAATAATTGCAAAAAATTGTTGGCCATCACAAGCATTAACATTGAGAAGGTAAACAAAGAAATATAAGAAAAGAATCGCTGATAGCCAGGATCCTCATGCATATAACCAATCGTGTAAATATGTACCATTAATGACACAAAGGTCACCACAATCATCATGGTTACTGTAAGCGGATCTATCAGGAAACCAATTTTAAAACTAAAATCTCCTAGCGCTAACCATTCATAAATATCTATGTTGTAAGAGGCTTGTTCAAATATAACTTGCTTAAAGACTAACAAGCTCAGAACAAATGAGACTGCTACACCTAATATTGTTAGCCAATGAGAACCACTTCTACCAATCGACTTACCGAACAAACCTGTAAGTATGGAAGAAATAAGTGGTGCTAAAACAATCGTTAAACAAAGTGCTTTCATTTCTGCTTTGCCTAACCTTTTAATTTATCAATATCTTGCACACTAATCGTAGAACGATTGCGATACAACACGACTAAAATAGCAAGACCGATAGCCGCTTCTGCAGCTGCCACGGTAAGAATAAAAAACACAAACACCTGACCTGCCAAATCATCCAGATAATATGAAAATGCTACAAAATTCATATTTACCGCCAACAACATTAATTCAATTGCCATTAACAATAGAATTACATTTTTGCGATTAAGAAAAATGCCCGCAATACTCAACGAGAACAGTATTGCACCCAGCACCAGGAAATGTGTCAAAGTAATCATTTTTTAATTATTTTTTACTTTTCAAACTCAAATTATTTTTATTAGTTATTCTCTATCGAGATCTGCCAAGCGAACCCGGTCTTTTCTTTTCACAGTTATCTGTTCATGTGGGCTTTGTTGTTTAGAAACTGCACGTTTTCTCATCGTTAATGTTATTGCGGCTATAATGGCCACTAATAAAATCACACCTGCAATTTCGAATGGATACACATAATCTGTGTATAACAATTCACCCAATTCTTGAGTATTACTATAATCAGCAGGCTTAGCATTGGGTTCAACATGCTCAAAAGTAGACTTACCAAGAATAATGATCATTTCAGCCGCCATTGCAGCCCCTACCAGCAATCCAACAGGCAAATACTTTGCATATCCGGCACGCATTTTCGCGATATTGATATCAAGCATCATCACCACAAACAAAAATAACACCATTACAGCACCGACATACACCAATACTAAAACAATGCCTAAAAATTCTGCCTCAAGTAATAACCAAAGTGCGCCGCTGGTAAAAAATGCTAGCACTAAAAATAACGCCGCATGCACAGGATTACGGACTGTGATCATAGCGAGTGCAGATAACACCAGTATTCCTGAGAAAAAATAAAAAACGGTAGCCTGTATTAACATTTAATTCTTATTCTTATTAGATACATATATTAATCAGTTATATTAATTAGTATTTATGAGTTTAATTCTTATCTGTAAGGTGCATCAACTTGTCGATCTGATGCAATTTCATCTTCATACTTTCTACCAACTTCCAACAACATGTCTTTCGTCATAATTTGTTGGCCACGCTCAAAAAATGCATATTCAAAGACTCGTGTTTCAACGATTGCATCCACTGGACATGCTTCTTCACAAAAGCCGCAGTACACACATTTAAATAGATCTATGTCATACCGTGTAGTGCGCCTACTTCCATCTTCACGTTCCTCACTGTCTATTGTGATCGCCAAAGCCGGACAAACTGCTTCGCATAGCTTGCAGCCAATACAACGTTCTTCTCCGCTAGGATACCTGCGTAAAGCATGTAAACCACGAAACCTAGGTGACTGAGGCGTTTTCTCTTCAGGATACTGTACGGTAAACTTTTTAGTCGCAAATCGTTTACCCGTTAAGCTCATGCCTTTCAATAACTCGAAAAGCGTAAAACTTTTTAGAACACTAATTAATCCTTTCATATTAAATTAAACATCATTAGTCAAACCAGGGCGGCACTTGATAATACAACAGCACACCTTCAACAAAAATCCATATTAACGTAACAGGCAATAATACTTTCCAACCCAAACGCATGATTTGATCATAACGATAGCGTGGGAAAGTTGCACGAAACCAGAGAAAACAAAATATAAATAAACATGTTTTAGCAATAAACATATGCGGGCCATGACCAAGCAAAACACCCAGAACCGGAATAGTTGACCAACTTTCAGGGA
This sequence comes from uncultured Thiotrichales bacterium, assembly GCA_964629035.1. Lineage (GTDB taxonomy): Bacteria > Pseudomonadota > Gammaproteobacteria > UBA4575 > UBA4575 > JABDMD01. The sequence continues at coordinate 8,751 of CAZVPJ010000055.1, forward strand.
ATGGACTTAACCAACCACCCAGAAAAAGCAAAGCGGTTAAAGCCGAGATAAGAATAATATTTGCATATTCCGCCAGAAAGAATAAAGCAAATCCCATGCCTGAATATTCAACATGGAAACCAGCAACTATTTCAGACTCACCTTCTACCACATCAAATGGGGCACGATTGGTTTCTGCTACACCGGCAATAAGATACGTTAAAAATAATGGCAGCAACGGCAACCAATACCAATGAAATATACCACCACGCTGTTCATTTATAATATCACCGAGATTTAAACTGCCACTGGCCATCAACACACCTACCAATGCAAACCCCATTGCAATCTCGTAAGCAACAATTTGAGCCGCGCATCGCAATGCACCCAACAAAGCATATTTAGAATTTGAAGCCCAACCAGCAACAACCACACCATAAACACCTAGCGAGGTCATTGCCAATAGGTATAACAATCCTGCATTAATGTCTGCGAAATTCCAACCATCAGCAAAAGGGATTACCGCCCATGCAGCTAACGCTGGAATCATTGATAGCAATGGTGCAAGACGAAACAAGAAACGATCTGCATCATTTGGCAAAATCATTTCTTTAAACATTAGCTTCAATGCATCTGCAATAGGTTGCCCAAAACCTCTCGGCCCCACCCTATTAGGACCTATGCGCACCTGCATAAAACCGATTACTTTACGTTCAGCTAAGGTTACGTACGCTACACAACCAAAAAGCACTAACACAAATACAAACATATACACCGTCATTAATACTACTGGCGGTATGATTGAAATTAAATTTTGCACCCATTCAAGCATTTGCTGTCCTTTGTACTTCTACTGGTGCAATTGCATGACCTAATGAATCCGTCTCAGTTGAACTTTTTTGTATCCAAATACAATTGTCAGGCAGGCTTTCATTAATTTGCAGTGGCAAGGTAATTTCTTGCTTTCCTTGAACGACACGAACGACCTCTTGATCTAGAACATTAAGTTGTTGAGCCTGTTGCCGTGAAATGGCGACATGATAATGCTGATCTTCTACAGACTTTTGTAAAGAAGAAGCTCTTCTTACAATATTATCGACTGAGTAGACGGGAGCATCTGAAACACGATACATAGCATTGGCATCGAAATTAAGGTCCACATGATTAAAGTCTTGGAGGTCACTCGATATACTCACATCTCCCGAAAGTAACTGTTTTAATTCATCTCTAATCTCTTGGCTAGTTTGATATTGCACATCATCAAAGCCTAATTTGTTTGCCAAGACACGCAGCACTTTCCATGCGGGACGCGCGTCACCTGGCGGCGAAATGGCATTTCCAACACTTTGCCAATGACCCGTTGTATTTACATATGTCCCATCTGTTTCTGCGAAAGTGGCAATCGGCAATACTACATCTGCGTAGGACTGTACTTGCTCATTAATATATGGAGTTATTACCACAACAAAGTCTGCAGATTGCATCGCTTTTATAACGGATGATGAATTTGCAAAATCATATTCTGGCTCTAAATTGAGTAAAACATAAACTTTTCTGGATGCAGAAAACATTTCTGTGGCATTCATGCCTTTACTAGTGCTTGCAACCCCAGCAGCAAATCGGTGTGGAAGCACACCTGATAGCCATGCCCCTACCGTATTACCAGCGCTAGCCAGTAAACCAAAATTAGA
>CAZVPJ010000056.1:0-10219 GCA_964629035.1 uncultured Thiotrichales bacterium
TAAGGAAAATGGTGGGCGCGGAGGGACTTGAACCCCCGACCAGACCGTTATGAGCCAAATGCTTCACTGAAATTATCGTTTAAATTCAACAAACCAGTGACTTTTAAGTATGATAAAACCCTATTTAATCCTGGTTAATTGCACCGCAAATGCACTGCAAACATTCATCTGAAAATTTCTACCCTTTGAATGTAGCTAATCATTCCTATTCAACATCAATCTTCTACCCCTAGTTAACCATCGCAAGCAAGAGCGGCAGTAATCAATAAGAAGACACAAATACACCAGCATAATCATTTAGCTCTAGATACTTTGCGTGATGTAGCGCAATGTATTATTGCTATATGTCGTATAATAGCAGGAAGCCTTATCTACAAATGCTTTATCTATTATTTGCCGTGAGATTTACGGCATTTTCTGCAAGTTTTTTACATGGGTTGCATGTAAGTTTTTTGCAAAATTACCATTATGTTAAAAAGGTGGTATGAGATTTGACTGTGTTTTGAAAACTATTTGAAACTATCGTTCCTAAATGCCTGTTTTTGTTGTTATAAAAGTGATTGAAATCCTGAAAATGTTATAAATGAGCCTGAAAGTCGATTATTCCGTAACAGTTTTTACCACTTTCTATCACTTTATAACGCAATTAGTGTCTCATTTTGGGACAAATGATACCAAAAAGGTATCATGTAGTAATCCTTATCTTGCAGATTTCTGCAAGATTTAAAGACTGATTTAGAACCATTTGTCAGCCGCAGAAATCTTGCTTCGAACATCTACTCAATCCCTAATTATCTAATTTACAATCGTGAAAGCAAAACCATGCACAGTGTGGATTAGTATATTTCAAACCTCACTCATTTTACTGATAGCTATTCTAATATACGGCGGCATTCCCTAAGACTTCACTCTTCATTTGAATAAACCATCAGGGACGGCACTAGCAGCGCTGTTTGTAGTAATTGGCAAGTTGGGATAGGTATTTATGCTCGGACGCTCCCTATGGCTCTGTGAGAGCTTCCTTGACTGTTGTATTTGTTATATTAAATTAAAATGAAATCTCAAATGAATGAGACAACACTAAATATCATCTCCCCATTCAGTTTTGATAAACTCTGCAATTAATGCTGTCCGATTCAAAACGTCTTGGCGAGTCCATTCTTGTTTGTCTAAGATTTCTCGACCTACTTGAGAAGTATGTATCAACCCTAAGTCTTTATAAACCGTAGCTTTCTCTAAAGGCGGCTTGTCTTTGAGACTTGAGTTTATATTTGGAGTTAACATAGTTAAGTTGCCAAGGTAATGAATGTAGTCCTTATCACTACTTTGAGGCTCAATATGTTCAATTGATTTTGATGGATTTACAATCCAAATTTTTTCCCATTGTTCAGCCGTAATATTTTCATCACGTCTTTCTGCTAAATGTTCTTCATAACGAAAAAGAACGTATCGCAATTCTTGCGCCCAACCATCATAGCAATTGTCCCAATAATCTAATTTATCAATATATTCATTGATTGGTTTTTTATTGCTTATTGCAAGCATCTCATTTTTTATCTCACTAGCAGGCATTTTACTATTTCTGATATCGTAGGCTAAACGAACTAACATACTCACTTTGTTTCGAGCATCATCATCACCAATTCCGAAAACGCGAAAAGACATTTTTTCCCAGTTGGTCATTAATTCTTCTTCAATATCCTTGGCAAACTTTCTAGAGAGTATTGAATTAGCTAAAAGTCTGGCATGAGAGATTTTTGTAACAGCTGAATAACGCGCATTCTTTTCTATATTACTTACATAAAATACAACTTCGCGTAACCATTCAGCAGCAGCCTTTATAGAGGCTTGATTCTCACCAGCCATCTCAACAATGGAAGAGTAAGCATTTTGCTCTGAAAGCACCTTGCTAGGCTGGGAAGATAGAGCGAGCGTTCCAGCAAACTTTAACGCTTCAACTCCTAGATTATCCCTCAAGCCTAATTCGCGAAAAATATCTCTCCAAATAATCTGAATATCGTGCAACAAGTCTTCTTTAATTCCAGTTGGTATATTCTCAAATATCAAAGCTAATAATTGACTTTTTGTTTTATCTAACCAACTAACATCAAGCCCTCGACTATTGAGAACCTCAAATACGCTGTAAACAACTCCCTCATCAGATAATTCATGATAAATTACAGATAATGAGTTTTTAATCACACCAAGAAACTCTATAAGTTTTCCGGCATCGACCCACTTATCAACCTGTATCTCGCATTCTGAAATTGCGTCGACGATATTTTTATCCGACGCGCTCACTACCTTTGAAGATTGAGTTTTACCAGTTTTGAGATATGTTGAAAAAATTTGGCTACTATCATGATTTGTTTGAAGCAAAATCATTGAGTAATCATCATTTTTTATGAATAATTTTTGTAAATCTTTTTTAATTTCATAGTTTGCTTCATCTAAAGCTTTTTCTATGGCTTTTAATAATATTATCAGCGTTGTAATTCTTTGCTGTCCGTCAACAATTTCCACTTCGGCAAATAGGTCTGTGTTCACATTTTTTGCGCCACGTTTTAAACCAACAATTGTTGCCATAAAATGATCTTGTTTTTTTTCAAAAGCATTTTTTATGTCAGAAAATAAGTCTTTTCTTTGTCTCTTTTCCCACGAATACGCACGTTGATATTCTGGTATACGAAAGAGCCTTTTTTCTAATAATCCTGTAATAGTCAAATGCTGCGGCTGTAATTGCATTTTCAATAACCTTTTTTCTTAGATTCTGGATCAACAGGCCTATCTCTAGCTATGCCTATACGATTGCCAACTAAACCGCATGAAACACCGAGTACAGTAATCATTTCACTTACTGTTCAACATCTAACTTTTCTGCCTGCGATAATTGCCAGTCTTGATAAGTTAACTTTGAACCTTTCACCTTCCACTCTGTGCGTCCATTACTGCTTCTATCAAGCAGAACAGCCGCTGCTGCAGATGGACTATTGAACGACCAAAGTTTGACAAATTTCAACTTGTCTTTGCCGTGTCGAACTAAGATGCCATCAGTAATAAGCTTTTCCTTCAATCCAGTGTAGCTATGTTGCGAGTGACTTGTACCTGTAAGCGCTTCTGAATTTTCCATTACAATAAATTCACCGTCTTCTTCCACCGCTACAGCTTGCACACCGCTTTTATGCCTGATTTCAAACTGCACATCATTAAACGCGCTTTTTTCCAATGATTTCCCAGCTTTTATAACTGCCGTAGGTTGAGGCTTAAGCATTTCCAATCCGACAACAGGAAGAATAGTTTTTAAATTAAGGATAAATTGCTCCATATTAGCAACATCTGCCTCTGGCAATCGGCGGCGGCTAGTATCTGGCTTTGTCCCATTATCTAATATTACGCGGTCTGCTTCGTCTGTAAGCTCGATTAGCCGTGCTTCTAGATATTCAGCATGTCCTTTAGATAAATCATCGTCACTTGTGACTACGGCTATGGCAGTTTCCCAAAACTCTCGTTTTTCTGCACTTTGTTTGATGCGTTCATGTACTGAATTCGCAGAACCTATATAAACGCGAGTAGCCCCTTGTATCTCTGCATCAGGACCAGTGAGTACATAAATACCCGTTCTATCAATTTCTTCACGCTCAATTAATTTTGTAAAAGTAAATTGGTTAGACACAAGGACTATACCCGTCCATCCGTGGATTGTCGCTTTACGCAATCCATTAGGTTTTCCATCTACTAGATATAATTGGATAGTACGGCCAAAATTTTCATGAGAATTCATTACAATTACCTTATTTTATTCAGATAAAATAATTATAGCCGCAATAATCGAAAGTAAACTATTATTGTAGTTACAATCGATTATTGTAGTTACAATCGATGCGCTCTTGCACCCACTCAACCTTTCGAACAAACTATCAGGGACGGCACTAGCAGCGCCGTTTGTAGTAATTGGCAAGTTGGATAGGTATTTATGCTCGGACGCTCCCTATGGCTCTGTGGGAGCTTCCTTATGAAGTTTAATCTATGAATTATAGATGTCAGCTTCTGGCTAGAAGCAACTAATCTTAGAATTTAGTCCAATGGCAGCTTAGAGCCCTACTTACCGATTTTCTGTAATGCAGCTAATGTCTAATATCGCTAATTTGTATCAAGCCAAGCCTAAGCTCTAATGCTACCGATCTCTCTTAAGACCTTGAGGTATTCTTGGGCACGGACACGCGCTTCCGATTTTTTCAGACCCCTGCGGCGCATTTTTTTCACTAGATCAGCAAAGTAAATCTTATCCCAAAATTTCTTTGCTCCTGTCTCACCTAGATCCACCAGCATCTTAGGGCGATCAAGATCATGTTTCAGGCGGTCGCCCACCTTTCCAGATTGGAGATAGATAGCGCCTGCTTGGAATATTTGTTCAACAAGACTGCCTTGCCTAGATATATTGAATTCAATTATCGCCGTTCGCTCTATTGGGTGTTGGAAGCACAATATCAGTGCAAAGTGATCTTGTCTTTTTCGTAATTCGCCCCATTGAACAGTTACTTCGCCATTGAGTACGTGTTGTTGCGCGTTAATCACCTCATCCATATCTGGGCGGTTAGAGGTATCTAAAATAATTAGAGGAACAAGGCGTCCGTGGCCAATTGCCTGTGTTGCAATGGCTGCATCAGCAACTATGGGGATTGCACGAGCCTCTTCTGGACTGCTAGTAGGGATTAACTGTTGTGCTTATTAGGCTTCAAAATCCGACCTCTTGCAGAAACTTCTCTGAAACGCTGTATAAATTATTATAAGTATCAGTAATTTCTAACACGTATTGTTCGATATGCCTGCCCTTAATCAACCCTTCAGCAGCGTGAAAATACACCCATCCCGCTACAGAGTTGTGAGCATCAACTTCGATAGGAACAGAAAGCGTTTGTCCTTCTTGAATAATAAATCCAGTTTTTGGCACATCTGTAGCAATAAGCACCATCTTCATCAGAATGCGTGTTTCAGTAAGGAAGGTTACCGAAAGTTTAGCTGCGTTTATAGCATTTCTGTTATCCGCACGGTTGTTCACCATCAGCTTGAAAGCGTACAGCCGTCCATTATCGGCATCCCCCTGTTGAAATTGTCCATGAACTAAATTCAATACTAAATTCGGCAATTTTCGTGCTTCTTGTGCTTTTGCCAGTTGGCTTCTATCATAACTAAAATATAAACTGAGAAGAGAAATGCAGAGTGCGGCTAAAGAAACCAACTTTGGAAAGTCGAACCAATCAATAAAATTGAAATTCATTATATTGACCCTTCCTAACATGGCTAACTATTAGCATAATTTGGCTTACACGTTTGTGCATCTTTTTGCAAAGCCGCCATTCAGTATAAACCCCAGTAATGTCACTTAGTCCGCATAGCTGCCATTAAGCTCTAAAATTCTAACGACCACCTTGGGTCAGCAACAGCCGTTAGTCATTAAGCCAACTCACCCACAAATCCCTCTGTTTCTTCCTCGGCTGAAAGCGCAATCCGTACCTCTCCATAACAGCCGCGATTGTGACAAGTCAGAGTACACTCAACTTCATCCACATACGAGAAGTCTACGCCGTATTTCTTGGTAAGCAGATATGGGGTTTCATAGCGTGAGTGACCGCAAGCCTTGCAGGTCACTTCAATATTCTGGTTATCCAAATCAATTCAAAAAGTAACTATTATTATTTATAAAAGCGTTGATAATGAGATACAAAATATTTCTGTTTTTCTATCTACAATATACAAATCCTAATAAAATAATTATACTGTTATTGATTACATGGAAACCCTTCAACTAAAGCTCTTCTTAACAAGAACCCAGCGGGATCGTGAAGTGATTTTGGTGTTTCTTTCAGGTAACTAACAAAAACCTCAACTACTTGATTTCTTGTTACAGATTTTGGTACACAAAATCCGCGATTTTTATCAAAAAAATGGCTAAGTTCCTTATCTGTGTTACCGTCAAATTCGTAAGCATCCATGATTGCAGAGTCAGCACCCTGCAAAAAGCCTACAACGAAAGTATGGCAGGCTAATGGTCTATCTAAACTTGTTCCCGAACAAACTTTTAATAAATTTTCTCCAGATACTAATGCATAAACAGGTACTAGATTAGTGAAAAACATAATATTTATTATTAGCAAAACTTGAGAAGTCTTTTTAAAAAGCAATATAAAAATCCTTTAAATAAATATTCCAAATTAAGATGACTATTAAAAATATACAACAGTCATTATTAAGTCAATTTAGGAAGCTCAAAAACTGGGCTTTTAATTTCAGTATTTAGCTTTACACGTGCATCGTAAGCGTTGCTTTACTTTCCAAAACTCCAAGGCATTAGTTTTTCGACATCCTTATGCTTATGACCTTTTGCAATAGCTGTAATGACGGCAGTTAAATAAGCATGGGGTTCAATTTTGTTAAGTTTACAGGACCGAATGATAGATGCAAGGATCGTCCATTTCAATCTAACCTATCCATAACGCGGCTTCAAAGGTCAGAATTTAACCTTTACACAAGCCGCCATAGAAGCCCATACAGAGCGTTTATTCATAGCTAGCATTACTTTTGACAAAAAGATTGCAGATCGTCTCCCAGCAGCTTCTGTGGGGCTTCTATGCCGTGTTGGTATGCTGATTGGTAAATTCAGACAAGAATATTGTATATTTGGTAAGAACCATAAATGTATAAAACATTAGAACTTTAAGTGTTACTATTACCAGCGATTTTGCAATGACAAAACCTTCAACTAAATCTTCTGCATATGAAACCTTGAAGCAGAAGAAGTTCACTGCCTTATTGCCAAGGGAGAGAAAAGAACCGCCGCTTGAGCTTAATTATGAGCCTTTTGAATTTAGATCAGAGTCACTTGGAGACGAACAACGTCGGCATGAAGGCCGTAACGCTTTATTTCCAGACATTGATATTAAGGGTTATACTTGTAAGGCAGTAATTGATTACGTGGTGATTGAATTTGCGCCGCATGAACACCTTAGCAATCGCGAAATACATGAGAAGTTTAGACCAACAAGTCCCAGTGGGCTTTGGCTAAATGACCACGACTATGAAACAAGTAAACATCGCTACACAATTAGAGTACAAGACCCCAACCTTAGAGAGATTGCCAAGCTTGTTGGTAGGCCAGCTAGAAAAGGTTCACTTGCTGCAATGACGCGAAAATTTACTGGGTTTCAAGAAATGAAGGTTCGTGAAGTAGAAGTAAGTGTAGACTTTACGCCGCTACAAGGTGGTGGAGAAGATGACCGTCAGAAGATGGTTGGATTACTTACTCGGCATTACCTGCCGCCAGAAACCATGATGGCTGAAGAATCTGATGCAATACGTGTTGTTAAAAAACAAGGTAGCAGCTCAAAGCATAGACCGTCACAAAGTGTTCGCCGCTTAGATCAGGCATTTCCTGATATGGATGATCTAGAAACACCGATTAAGCGTGGATTATTTAAAGAAGAACTTCGCGTTGACCATACGATTTATGTGGGACGTAAAAAAGCTGATGCTAGAATAAAGATTGAAGAGAAAACAACAGACCGTAGAAATCCAGCAACAGGTGAAGCAGAAAAGCTATCAGAAGATAAGAAACGCGCGCGAATTGAAGTTACATTGAAAGGGGAAGCTTTAGCAGAACTTGATATAACAACGTTCAAAGACCTCTACCAATATAGCTTTCAAAAGCTTGCTCGTAAATTCTTTACGTTCAGATTGGCAACAATTCCATATCTAACTATTAGGAAGACTGAAACAGATTTAGCAGTAGCAGAACTGGAAGTACCTTTATTGGATATATTCATGAAGATGGGGATAGCAAATTACCAGCGCGAGCAATTAAGGTCTGGTGATATTGTTCATAATGAAGCAAAGAAAGTTAATCGTAAGGTTGGAGCTATAACTCTTCCTGTTGAAAAGAGCCGTACAGGTCGTGGGCATAATACAAATATGATTGCTTATAGAGAACTCAATGCCAAGGTCACAGATGCATTGCGTAGGCTTACAACACGAACGCAACGAAAAGCCGTCAAGCTATAAGCTATTAAGGCACTTCTACATTCACGATATTTAGAAACTTTACACTTTCAGCTCAAAACCCTTATGTAACAACAGGTTTAGTAAGCAATGTCGTAATCTGCTAATCTTTAGTATTTTTCAAAAAATGCCGTAGAAACTTGCATATTTAGCAATTTCAACATCGCACCATCTGCAAGTAATCTACACCATAAATCTCATATTCATGCGGCCTGCCATGCTACTAAACTTGCTTCCGCCGCAACAGGATTGGCTTTCAATCGGTGTACTGTCTGACGAGATAATCCAACCTCTTTGGCAATATCGCTGACACCTTTACCTGCTGCTACCATATCTTGAACCATCGCAAGTTGCTCGTTATTGAATGATGGCTTTCTACCACGGTAAGAAGCTTCTTTTGTCTTAGCATAGGCAATTCCAGCCGCTTGAGCTTCTTTGATACTTTCTGCCTGCGCTTGTGCTGATGCTGCCATAAACGCAATCATGGCATCCCTTATGGCTTGTTGCATCGGGTCATTAGTAGACCCATCAAAAACCATGCGATTGATTACTGTCTTTATTATAACTCCACGCCGCATAAGTTCTCTAATGGTGTCAGTCACGTCGGCATAGTTTCTGCCAAGACGGTCGACCCAGCGTACTACAAGAATGTCACCATCGCGTAGAAGGTCGAAAAGTCTTTTCCCTTCGGGTCTATCTTTCATTTTCACGTTCACACCAGAAACGCCGTAATCTGCGATTACATGGTCAAATTCATATCCAGCTTTTTCTGCTTGTTGCTGCTGATGTTCGATTGTTTGTTCTGCCGTAGATACGCGCATATATAAAATTGTTGCCATTGTAATTCATTCCTTATCCTTAGAGGTCTTGCCCTTAGAAAAGGACGTCCGTATGGAGGAGTAAACCTCTAAGGACGGAATAAATGGGGTCTGGTTAACGCCCTCTGAACTATACGACAACGGGCGGTATGATACAATTTCCTGTTTTGATTATTGCTTGCTAACAATACTCGATAGATTGAAAACGATATGTTGGCGTTAATTACACCATTGCCATACTAAGAATATAATTATTCTAATTCTTAGTTGGTAATTCTTTTCTCCAAAAACCTAGCAAAGGTGTTATTGTAACAATAACACCGCCAATTATTAATGTAGTTTCCAATGACGGTGAGCTTTTTAGTATATTCATATACCTCAAAGCCTCTTCTATTAAATGTGTAAACATAGGGGTCAGTGCTGCAAACATCAGAAAAGTTGTATTGGATATCAAAGCGACGCTTCTAAAATATAAATATCTAGTGAAGGAAATTAATAAGCCACCGAATAGAAAGCTAAAAATAATAGTTGGACTATGAAAAATCTCTTTTAGACTTGGAATTGCGTGCGCTAGAATCCCTGTAAATGATATTTGAAAATTTATAAAACTTAGTACTGCTATAGTACTCGAAAATAAAAGGCCAGATATTAACACAATGATACCAACAATAAAGCATCGTTGTTTTACTGTAGAGGCTCTTTTAAACTCTGGATGAAATTCAGCCGCTAATCCACGGATTATGATAGCTATTGCAGCTAATGTTACAAGTAAAATAATTTCAATTATATTGGAATAATTGAACCCTGTAATTATAATAATTAGTCCTATAGCCATAAAAAATATACAAATAATATCTGATAATGAAAGCTTTTTATTTAAAAATAAAAAACTCACTAGTAACGCTAGTGGAACAGATAAGCGACTAAGTAGACTCTCTTCTGTGGGAGTTATATGCACATATATCAACATCAATAAAAGCCCCAGAGAGAGTTCGGCAAAACCGTATACCCAAGTGAGTGGCTCACGAACTACATATATGAGTTTCATCTCTGTTTCTTTGGTAGACATGTAACCTATCAAAAACATTGTAAGCCCAGCCCATATATATATTTGCATTACGCTAGCAACTGGATGAACATTTAAATAATTTACAGCGATTGCCATTGAGCAATTTACTAGCGCCCATAAAAACGCAGTAGATAGTGCTAATAATCCACCATGAGACATGAAGTTTTCCAAAAATAAATATATACTATGGCGCTGTAGCAAGTGCCTTAATGGCTAAAGCGAGAGAGGTAAGCGAATTTAGATGAGTTCGTTCATAACCATGCGATGCAGTCACACCAAA